>NZ_JAKRFQ010000225.1 GCF_022347985.1 Photobacterium sp. OFAV2-7 | reverse complement strand
GTGGGGTATATATTATCGTAAGTCTATTTTTTCAAAGTACGGACTGCAGCCTCCCAAAACGTGGGATGACTTATTGCGGGTTGGAACTCAACTAAAACGTAATAATATTACGCCATTTGCATTAGGAAATTCGGGGAAATGGCCTGCTGCGGCATGGTTCGATTACTTGAACTTGCGTATTAATGGGCTGGCGTTTCACCGTGAACTGCTCCAAGGCAAACACTCCTTTTTTGACGAAAGGATAGAAAAGGTCCTCATATACTGGAAAGAATTGATTGATAACGGCTTTTTCATTTCCTATCAGGATGTTGTTGACTGGAATGAAGCCTTGCCCTTTATTTATCATCGTTATGCCGCAATGATACTTATCGGGAACTTTGTCTCTGGTGAGTTTCCAAAACCACTAGTGCAAGACTTTGAGTTTATCCCGTTCCCAATCATAGATAGCTCTGTTCTTTTGTATGAAGATGCGCCTCTTGATGTGTTAATGGTACCGAGTAATGCCACTATTTCCAGGAACATTAAGAACCTTGTAAGTTATGTAGCATCAGAGCAATTCCAAACTGAATACAATCAAGGTATGGGGATGATTTCGCCTCACCTACAAGCAACATTATCCGATGGTGCATTTATTAGAGATGGAGCTGCATTGCTAAAAAAAGCATCAGGAGTAGCTCAGTTTTTCGATCGCGATACGCAAAATGAATTTGTTGTTCCCGCGCTCGAAGTCTTCGCCAGGTTCTTAATGTCTGGTGATGTCAGCACTACGCAAGAACAGTTAGAGAAACTTAGAAATCAATATCTTAAGTCGGATTATTAGGGCGGGAGTTTTAATGAAAATCAGACAGAAATTAAATATATCTGTATTAATAACGATTACTGTAACCTTAATAGCTTCGACGTTGGTATCCATTTATATGAACCAACAACAGTTAGTAGAACAAGTACATCATGATGCAGAGAGTAGTGTCAAACGGCTCGGTATTACGCTTTCTAGTCCACTTTGGAAAGTTGACCTCGATACAGCAAAAAAGATTGTCCAGTCTGAGTTAGGTACCAACGATTTAATGGCTGTGGACGTAATGGGCGAGGATGAAAAGGTTCTCTTTTCGTTTACTCTAAATGCCGAAAATGGCCAAATTACTGAAAAGGCCTTCACTGGAAGAAGTTACCTCACGAAAAATGAAAAGGTGCATTTTGAGATTCAAGGAGAGCAATTTGAAGCTGGCTCTGTACGTCTGTATTTTACTGATGCAAGAATTCAAGAGACTTTAGTAGGGGAAATCTACCGTAGCATGGTGCAAGTGGCAATTTTGGTTATGATTATGCTGTTGTCTCTTCGAATGCTGATCAATAGAATCATTATTAATCCATTAAATAGTATTAAAAATCGCATTTTTGATATTGCACAAGGAGAAGGTGATCTCACTCAACGTGTTATTGTCCAGGGTAACGACGAATTGAGCGAGCTAGGTAAGGGAATCAACCAGTTTATTGATAATGTTCACTCGATAATCACAGAGTTGAGCGAAGTTGTAAAAGTAATGGACAATACAACACAACAAGGTAATAACACAATAATACAACTCAATAAGTCTGTGGCGCTACTTAGTGACGAAGTTCATCAAATAGCGAACTCGATGAATGAAATTAGTCAGACATCAAGAGATGTCTCTTCTCAAACCAGTGAGCTTGCAACCATTCTTGGCAACACAAATCAGATTGCGATAGATGGAACAGAATTTATCAATTCAGCAGCTGACATGACGATTGGCTTGGCGGAGTCCGTACATACATCAAGTAACCAGATGGAGGAATTGGACAACCATACCCAACAAATTGGCTCTGTCGTTACTGTTATCGAAAATATCGCTGAGCAAACAAATCTTCTTGCCCTTAATGCAGCGATTGAAGCTGCTCGAGCGGGCGAGCATGGCCGAGGTTTCGCCGTGGTGTCTGACGAGGTAAGATCACTGGCTCATAAAACACAAAGTTCTATTAGCGAAATTGTCAGCATTGTTGAACACTTGCAGCAGTTATCTAAGGTCACATACTCAGCGATGGACAACAGTCTACGCAAGGCTGAAACGACCGTCATTTCAGTAAAAAGTGCTGGCGATTCTTTTGTGAATATTAGTCAATCGGTTCGACAAAATTTGACCAGTTCAGATATGATCGCAACTGCGGCGGAGGAACAATCGCAGACTCTTGATATGATAGAAAAGAATATCCAAGAAATCATCCGTATTAATGATGAGACTCAAAAAGTGTCTTCAAATAGTGCCAATTTCAATGCAGACATCATTGCATCAAGTCAAAAACTAGCGGCTCTAGTGGCCAAGTTTAGAATCTGATTATTGTGAAATACCTTAGCTATCTAAAAAAAGCTGTATCAAGATCTTTTTGAGGATGATATAGCACGCATTGGTACTGGGCTATGGGGCACCCAAAATGTAAAGCCTGGGTAATTACTTCTTGTGAATGCAGTCTACATGATAAACTCTCGATAACGAAAAGCCCGATGTGAAAGCATCGGGCTTTTTATTAGCGATAAGCATTACTGTGGTTTAGCGTGAAACTTTTATCTCAACCTTAGCAGGGCTGGAGAATAAGCCGTTTTTATCTTTAATTTGATAAGTAAAGCTCGTATCCATGTTCCGCATTGGGCGGTAACTCACTTTACCGTCACCGTGATTTGTCAGCACACCATAACGTCTATCAGGTGCTTCAACAATTTTCACCGATGAGTAGTCTAGTGGTGCGCTACCCGCTTTGTCGTTTGCCATCAGGTTGATAGTGATCTGATGAGGGTACTTGACTTCACCATAATCATCATAGGCTTCCGGCTCTTCGCTGCTTTCTTCCAGGAATCCCTTGATTGGAGGAAGGTTTTCAGCATAGCGACCTTCTTTACCGACCATAGGAATCTCGACCCATTGAACCTCTGCCTTACCAGTACCATCATCCTGTACACTGTATTCATCACCTATGTGACCAGCTGGAATGAATAGTTGTGGATGATCAAACGGTGCTTTTTCCCAACGTACACGCTCATCGGTCAATGATTTCAGGAAGGCCACCAGGGCTTTCTTGTGATCTTCGTTAAGGTGAGGTAGTGGGCCTAAGTTAAACACAAGGTTGGAAGCCGTACCGTTATGGCCTGAAGTATCGCCAATTGGGTTATTCGGATCCTGACGGCGGTTACCTCCACGGAAGTAGAAGTCGACGACTTCATCCAACGTTGCGAGGCTACCGTTATGCATATATGGGCCAGTTAGCTCAATGTTATGCAATAGTGGGATTTTGAATGCACCATCAATAGCTGTTCTTGCCGAAGGATCAACAGGTCCGCTGATAAGCTCTCCATCCGGAGCCTCACCATTTTGTGCCTGACGGGTAAATGACAATGGATAGCCAAAGTTACTTTCCCCACCAAGGCCGAGGTCATCAGCTGTAGGTCTTACACCTATGTTCATGAAACCTCTATCGCGGATTGCCTGGGCAAATGTCGGGCCAACAGGGCCTTGAGTGACAACAGCATCTTCATTTCCTGTCAGGTGCAGAGTTGCCTGAGTAAAGGCCGGACCACCGTGACATCCAGCACAACGCCCTGCATTCGGGCCACCAAATGTTCTGAATATTTGCGCTCCTTGCAATTCGAGCGGGGTCAGGTCTTCACCTTTTTCAAATTTTGAATGCCCGAGAGATACAAGGGTACTTTCGTACATCTGGATTGCCAGTCCCCAGAATAGTGAGAAGTTATGCTCGATCTGGGTATAGCCATCTTCATCATGGCGCGGGCTCATCCAATACTCTTCATGGAAGGCGTCCCTGATAAGTGTACGGTAGTCGGTTCTCAACCCTTTGGCAGGGTAGGCACTCAAAGAGCCTAAGGCACTGTCGTTAGGGTGTACTTCCTGCAATCCTAATGGCGTCAAGCGAAGCAGTTTTTTCGCCATGGTCTTGAACGGCTTGCCGTCACAAGTCATTTCGAAGTTACTGCCTGGAGGCCCCACAGCCTGAGAAGCGAGACTCGAGTTAATAAGGTGTGTTTTTTTAGGAACTGTTTTGCCATACTTCCGATCGTAATAAAGGACATAGGCGCCTTCATTATGCGGGCCAAATGGGTCAACACCGTTGAAAATGTTATTAGCTCTTCCGTCCCAGAAGTTTCGGAAATTATAAACTGAGTTAATAACGGTAGGTGTGTTCCTTGGTTCGACTCGTCTGGTGTTGAGGTTATTGACGTGGAAGATATCGGTTAGATTTTCACAGCGCTCTTTACCGTCTTCAAATTCAGATCCATAGTGGTTACCTTCGAGGTCTTTAAATTTGGCAAAAGAAACACCTTGTGAAGAAACAACGTCATCAGTCTCGTAAACGACATTGGAATCCCTGTCTCTGTTATCTTCGAGTTGGTATAACGGGAAATCATCTTTAGTTAACGTGTAGTTAGGTCCGCCCTTACCCCCTGAAGGCAGTTCAGGATAACCGTCGTAGTTAAATTTGTCCTGGTTTTCGACTATGGTGCTGAGTACACCCGGACTTATTTGGTTTTTGGCGCGAATGTCAGCACCTGCCGAGAAGTGACAACTACCACAGCTCTGGCCCTGGCTACCTGTTTGCATGTCCCAGAAAAACGCTTTCCCGAGTTTGATCGCAGCATCATAGTCTTTTACGTATTCTTCGATGCCGGGAACAGGAGGGAGGTTATCGGGAAGATAACTGCTTGGCTTTTCGGGGGATGCCGCCACGGCTTGATGTATAGAAGCCGCGATCAGACCCGTTGCTGCGATAAATACGCCTAGCCGGGCGCGTTTTCGCATATTATTATTTTCCATTGTTTGCTCCTGAAAAATCCCCAATGGGTTGCTTGAAGTGTTTATAGTTAGAGTTAAATGTGTACCGCCATATAATAATGATCGGAATTCAGGTAAGTGTTGTTATTAAATGTGGGAATTAATAGAGATGAAGTTAGGTTAGGAATTTAGAATTGGTGAATTCTTATCAGTGGTGATTAATTAATTAAAAAATAAAGACAATGTATTATTATTGAGTCATGGCTTTTATAAAACATTAATCTGAAAGGTAATTAAATGTAAGATGCTGTATTACAAATAAGAGATTCATCAAAAAAATGATTTATATAAGTACTGAGTTGACTAAATTTGAGAAATAAAAAAGCCCGACAGTGAATGTCGGGCTTTGCTAACAGTTACTAAGATAAATGATGTTTATTATTATTTATGCTTTCGCTAGCTTCTTTTCTAATACTTCAGGGTTAACTGGTTTGGTAATGAAAGATAGAATAGCTGCAACAACCATCATTACAGCACAAATCGTGTATGCCATGGTATAAGTGCCAGTAGTATCGACAGCAACGGCTGCTACAACCGGGCCAATGAACCCACTGATGCCCCATGCCGTGTATAGTACGCCGTAGTTTGCGCCGTAGTTTTTCAGGCCGTAGAAGTCCGCAGTGATTGATGGGAAAACCGCAAGCAGTGTACCGTAACCGACACCGGCCAGCGCTGCGCCAATCATCAGGGTAAGGTCAGACTGGAAGCTTGCAAACATCGCCATATTGATACCCTGCATAATAAAGGCAAGCATCAAGGTTTTCACTCCACCAATCTTATCAGACAGCATACCTGCGGCAACGCGGCCGCCAGAGTTGAAGATAGACAGAATAACGACGAGGTAAGCCGCTTCGGTAATGTTGGCCTGAGCTGCAGCAATCGAGGTAATGTTTCCTATCACCATAAGGCCCGCAGAAGAGGCTAGGGCAAACATCAACCATAGTGAATAGAACTGGGGGGTTTTCAGCATGCTACGCCAGTTGATATCAACCGGCTTGGTAGGGGCCTTGTTGGCTGCCCTAGCCGGTGTTTCAGGCTTGTAGTTTGCTGGTGGATTGGTGATCGTACAAGCCAAAGGTACAGCGACAAGCAAGACAGCGGCACCTAGAATCAGAAAACTGGTATTGATGCCAAAGCTACCGATCAATGATGAAGTGAGTGGAGCCAGGTATACCGCGGCCAAGCCAAAACCTGCCGCAATTAGACCGTTTACCATGCCCTTCTTGGACGGGTGGAACCATTTCATTGCTGATGGTGCCAGGCAGGCATAGCCGAATCCAATACCACAGCCTGTTAGCAAACCAAACGTCAGGATGAGTAGCAGTGGTGAGGTTGCGAAGCTTGAGATGATCATGCCAAGGCCGACCATAACGGTACCCATAATAAGGATACGGCGCGGCCCCATACGGTCTTGCAGGACGCCTGCGACAAGCAGTGATAGTGAGAAAGTGATAACAGCAACAGTATAAGGCATCGAAGCATCAGCGTTTGACCAGCCCATATCGACCACAAGAGCCTGTTTAAATACACTCCATGCGTACAAAATACCCATACATAGGTTAATGCAGAAACCGGCTAGCAGGATCTGCATTGCTTTAT
>NZ_JAKRFQ010000224.1 GCF_022347985.1 Photobacterium sp. OFAV2-7 | reverse complement strand
ATTACCTTGTTGATCGGATAGCATAGCGGAATCCTCCTGAGTGGTATTTCTACTCGTAGGTGCTATTCCACAGATTGGGATGGCTTAAGTGTAGTCGAACCGCGGCCGTGGCTATAATTACCCTAAAGGAAAGGGAGCGACGGATGTACCAGGCACTGTTTTTTGATCTCAGTGGCGTTCTGTATGACGGGGAGCAAGTGATCCCCGGTGCTGTAGAAGCGATCGCCCGAGCGCAGGCCAGTGATCTTGAGGTGCGTTTTGTAACCAACACCTCCCGCAAAACCTGTACGCAAATCTATCGTGACCTTATTCGCTTTGGCTTTTCGCTGGAGTTGGGACAGATTTTTACTGCGCCAGTGGCAGCCAAAGCATTGCTCAAGCAACATCACTGGCGCCCGTATTGCTTGCTTCATGACAACATTCGATCTGAATTTGCCGATCTCGATCAGTCCGATCCTAATGCTGTGTTTATCAGTGATGCCGAAGCAGGCTTTTGCTATGAAGCACTGGATAAGGCTTTCCAGCTGTGCCACTCGGGGGCGCCGCTCATCGGTATCGGTCTGAACCGTTATTTCAAGTCAGACGGAAAGCTACACCTTGATGCCGGGCCGTTTATCCGGGCGATAGAATATGCCGCCTCGACGGAGGCGATTATTGTAGGTAAACCATCGGCTGACTTCTTTGCCCAGGTTGTGAGGTCAGTAGCAGTACCGGCCGATAAGGTATTGATGGTTGGTGATGACGTCTTCGGCGATGTCGAAGGGGCGCTGAAAGCCGGGCTGCAGGCGTGTTTGGTGAAAACAGGCAAGTATCAGCCCAATGACGAGCAATTGGTTAAGGAGCCGTTCCTCTGCGTCGATTCGGTGGCCGAAGCAGTAGATTGTGCCCTGTGCTGAGCGGGTTTGATAAGGCTTCTGGCCTGCTATTTTCTTTTTCAAACCATATTATTAATCCAACTGATGAAATGAGTGCGCCGCGGTTTTTGGATATTTTTCTAAGATATTTTCCTCCTGTTTTCTATTTGTTCTTCGCATGCTGGGTTGAAACTTTATTCAGTTTCAAATTTCAGAAAGAGGCCATTTGGCTCTGGCTTGCCCCAAAAGCGTGCGCAAGAGCAACAAATGATGATCAGTCATTACCGAGCGCTAAGTTTATCAACCCCTGTAGCGGGCTGTAACATGACAGCCGAGTGGCATGATTTCATTTCATGACAAAGGTTAAAAAAATCCCATTATTAACATTGCAATTGATAAGCTTATGTTTTTTATGTGATAAATAAGTTTATCCACAAAAACAGTGGGTAACTTTATGGTAAATGTCACAGCGTGTTGATGGTTTATTGAGCGTTTAAAACAGAGGCGAACTATAGCTAGGCTGTTGCAGGCAGCGCAGTATTGGTGGGCGATAATAGTATTGATAATTTATATAGCTTTTACTTTGGGTGTTTTAACACTGATTTATCCCGGTGTTAACATACAAATCCTAGACACAGGGCAATGACTTTAATTGCATACTCGCCTGAATTGATAAACTATGTGCTACATAAGATTAAGTATGCATATATATTGCATCTAATGAACTGTTTTATAAGTGGTTTACAGAGTTTTGCTGAAAATGATTGCTGAAGCCAAGAGGTATGGTTTGAGCTGGGTCATAAATTCCTTATAGTATGCGCTAAAAGCATTTTGGCATAGTTGTTGCCTTTGCTATTTTGTATAAGAAATGAAAATAATTATAACGTTAAGGTTGCACCATGTTTAACCCTACTCGTGCTCTAAATATTCGAACGACGCTGATTACCGTCTTCGTTATTCCTACCATATTGCTACTCATATTTATCGGGATACAAATCAGAAATGCCAATGAACAGTTAGTTAATGCCGAGCTTTCTCAGGAAACGGTAGAGCTTTTTAATCTCTACGATAATGTCGCGCACCAGTTTGCGGTTGAGCGTGGGCTCACTGCCGGTGTCATTGCGGCGAAAGGACAAGGCACCCAGCGTGACGCTCTGCAAAAGCAGCGCCGTGCCGCTGATGATGCCTACAGTAGCTTGCTGGCGTTTCGCCCTGAAAATCTGGATCCTGCCGTGGTATCGACTTTGCTGAGCGAGGTCAAGGCGCAACTGGATAAGCGACAGAATATTCGCTCTCAGGTAGACAGCCTTAACCTGGTTGATTCTCCCTTCGCGTACTATTCGAACGTGAACCGTTTGTCGCTGGATAACTTAGCGATTGTGATGTCGCTGGTGAGTAACCGTGAGCTCAAGCAAGAGCTACAAGGCTTGCTGTCTTTGCTGGTTATCAAAGAGCAGGCCGGTATGGCTCGGGGGGCACTAAATGGTGCCTTTGCAGGGAAAAGTTCAACACTAGACAGATATGCGCAGATCTCAACCTACATTAAAGCGGAAAGCTATGCGCTAAGACAGGCGGAGATGTTGCTGTCCGGTGAGCATCTTAAGCAGTTGCAGGAAAGTACCCGTCATTCAACCTGGCAACAGGTTATGGATATTCAGCAGCAGTATCTGGCTCAGAAAGGCAACCTGTCGGCCATTAACGGCCCGGAGGCATCAGCCTGGTTTGCGCTGGCGACAGAGCGTATCGGTATGGTGAAAAAGGTACGTGACAGTTTAGCAGCGGCCATCAATGATAAAGCAGTTCGGGACAGTGCCGATGCCAGCATGATGCGGATGGTATATATCGCAGTGACACTGCTGATTGTACTGCCGCTAATCCTGCTGACTATTCGGGTGGTGAACAATGTGCGCCGTCGGGTGGAGAGTTTTACGGCACAGCTAGATAAGATGGCGTCCAACAAAGATTTGACGATTCGTCTGTCTGACGGCACCCGGGATGAATTTGGTGAAATTGCCCAGCACTTTGATCATCTGGCGGTAAGCCTGGGTGAGACGCTGAATAAGGCGCATCAGGTAGCCAGCCAGACTGAGAAAGAGATGGTGGCGATGGTGAGCCTGGTCAATCAGGCCCATAATGCTAGTGAGCAGACACATATGCGCTGCGATAACATCGCAACCGCAATGACAGAAATGGCACAGACTAGCGAGCAGGTCGCCGAAATTACAGTTGATGCCCAGCGCGGAACGGATTCGGTGAAAGACAATGCCGAGGCATGCCATAAGCACAGTGAGCAGTCATTTACGTCGACGACCACATTGCTGGAGAGTGTCAACCAGACCTTCGACTGTATCGAGACGCTGGAGAAACAGATGGGCAATGTGTCGGAAATTCTCGATACCATTAATGCCATCTCCGAGCAGACCAACTTGCTGGCACTGAACGCAGCCATTGAGGCGGCACGTGCGGGTGAGCAGGGCCGCGGCTTTGCGGTTGTGGCTGACGAGGTACGTACCCTGGCCCAGCGCAGCAAGCAGTCGACAGAGGACATTCGCCAGTTGCTGAGCGGCATCGGGCAAAATGCCAAGGACTCTTTCGATAATATGCAGCAGAGCCGTGAGGCCAGTTACGAGACTCAGGAAGTCGTCTCTGATACCAAGTCGCTAGTTGAAAACCTGATAGTGACGGTGAACGAGATAGCAGAATTTAACGCCAGTATTGCCACAGCCTCTAATGAGCAATCGCAGACAGCGAAAAGTGTTGATACCGATGTCGATGATTTGCTGGAGATGGCCGATAACACCAAGAAGACGATTGTTGATATTCAGCAGGAGATGGAGCTGGTGAAACTGCGAATGACCGAGTTGGTGGATGAGGTGAACAAGTTTACCATCGACGATCCGAGTGCCGAGGTAAAGTTGAGATAAGAATATAGCCTTGTCTCTTGTTCGAATAGAGGGCATGAATAATTAAATCAACACCGGGCATTTGCCCGGTGTTTTTTTATGTCTGGCAACCTAAAAGGCCGCATTGATAACAACTATAAAGTTGGTGGGTAATTACTTAATCAAACATTTTCCAGGACTGCTGCTGGATCTTGGTGATGAACAAGCGCAGATCACCTTCTAGCGGACGGTCTTCGTTAACCACTTCGAAGTCCTTCAGGATTGAGCTCTGCATTGCCTGTAGTGCAGGGCTTAGATGACTGTTATCCAGCTCACCTTGTTGCTTGCGGATCTCCAATGCCTGAGTGGCAGCAAGCAGAGAAGCCGATGCGACTTGCTCGGTAAGTTCAAGTACCCGCAGGCAGTCGCGTGAGGCAATTGTGCCCATACTGACCTTGTCCTGGTTGTGGCACTCTGTCGAGCGCGAGAACACGCTGGCAGGCATGGTGTGCTTAAGCGCTTCGGCCGTCCACGCCGAGATACCGATTTGCACGGCCTTAAAGCCATGGTTGATTGGCTTGCGGCTGCCGGTCGCACCCGTCAGGTTGAATGGCAGACCATTGTTGAACTTGTAGTCCATCAACTGAGCCATTTGACGATCAAGCAGATCGGCAATATTGGCAATGGCTGTCTTGAGTGTGTCCATCGCCATGGCGATGTGGCCGCCATAGAAATGACCGCCATGAAGAACGCGCTCGTTATCACCGTCGATGATCGGGTTGTCGTTTGCACTGTTGAGCTCGTTTTCAATCAGCTGACGGATCCACGGTAGGCTGTCTTGCAGAGCACCAATAACATGAGGTGCACAGCGCAGCGAGTAGCGATCTTGCAGGCGGTCGCTGTTGCGCGGTGGCTTGGCAGCTTGCAAATCAGCACGTAACCAGCTGGCAACCTGCTGCTGTCCAGGGTGAGGTTTGACGTCAAACAGCGCCTCGTCAAAGTGGAAATCATTCCCCTGCATCCCAACTGAAACCATAGAGGTAATACGGGTCGCAAGCTGGGCCAAATACTCGGCACGCTTGTAAGCCAGGCAGGCCAGTGCAGTCATGACCGAGGTGCCGTTCATTAATGCCAGCCCTTCTTTGGGCTTGAGCTTGATTGGGCTCAAGCCGAGTTCGGCATAGACTTCTGCTGTCGGACGGACTTCACCTTTATAGAGCACTTCACGTTCGCCGATGAGGGCGGCAGCAAGGTAGGACAGCGGAGTCAGATCGCCGCTGGCGCCGACCGAGCCTTCCTGCGGAATACGGGGTGAGATGTCATGATTGACCAAGGTGATAATTTGATTCAGTAGCTCGCGGCTGACGCCTGAAACACCTTGTGAGAGTGAACATAAACGGGTTGCCAGTACGGCGCGGGCCTGCTGGTGGTCGAGGTGTTCGCCCAGTCCGCAGCCATGGAAACGAGTTAAGTGGAGCGGCAGTTCGTCGACCAGCTCGGGCGGGATCGCGACGGTACAGGAGTCTCCGTAACCTGTCGTGACACCGTAGATCACTCCTTCTTCTTTTAGTAGGCGCTCAAGAAAAGCCGCTCCCCGGTCAATTTTGCTCGTAAATTCTGGCGAGCTGTTTAATGCTGCCGGTGCCCCGTTGGCAATGTCGATAACATCTTCGATAGTCAGACGATCGGCACCAAAGAGGATAGAGTCTTGAGTATGTACAGTCATGTTGATTTTCCACCTAAGTGTAAGAATATTAAGCGCTTATAGCGATATTAACGGTCCACTCATCGTATATCTTATGTGTTAAGTTGCGTATTGGTTGGAGAGTGTTTTTCGAGTCTTGTCACGGAGAAGTTGGGTTGTTGAAGTAATCAACAGGATGTTTTGGGGGAAGTTCTGGAAAAAAGAATAACGATGAGGAATACCGCCAGGGAGAGTGACTACCTAACGGCATTCCTGCTGCAAAGCTAATTAAGCGACCTTAGCTGCAGAGATAAATTCTGCCAAGGTGGCGACTGAGGCAAAATGCTGTCGCGCATCATTATCATCGGCATTGATGGCAATGCTGTAGTGTTTCTTGATTGCCAGCCCGAGTTCCAGCGCATCAATTGAATCCAGCCCCAGGCCGTCATTAAACAGAGGGTCGTTGGTGCCGATATCATCGACGGTAATGTCTTCAAGGTTGAGTGAGTTGATAATGAGTTTTTTGAGTTCGGTATGTAGTTGTTCCATAGCCAGCTGATTCCTGATTATTTATTTAAGTTGTTGATTTAACGTATTTCGCATTCAAATTGTGCCATAACGACTTAAATTCAAAACCGCTAGAGGCAATAAATTCGAGTCAATTAACAATGTTGATAGTCATTGCTGTATATCGTGATTTATATAATGGATCGCTGCCAGTGCCACAGCTGTGATCCGGTCGCTATCGTCCAGGCCGAGTCATTACTGATCAGTTGGCTGATCACCGTGAGTGTTTGCGGATGGATAGGGGACATTGGCTCTTTCTGGGGTTCCCAGCTTAGCTGGTAGTCGTTACCGCCAGTCAATAGTAACCCTAAGGCATAGCCATGGTACTCGCCATGGTCAAAATCGCGGAAGGGCTCGGGGAGCGTCTCGTCAAAATCAACGACCAGTACTGTATGGCTCGGAAATTCTGCCAGATAGGCAGCCGCTTCAATCAGGGCACTATGAAGCGTGTTCGCGCCGGATGCTAATGAAACGGCCGGCACCGGACGCTTGGCTGCAAT
>NZ_JAKRFQ010000223.1 GCF_022347985.1 Photobacterium sp. OFAV2-7 | reverse complement strand
ATCGGCGCTTTTTTAGCTATATCCACTGCACTACACTGCAGGCATAAAAAAACCGGACATCAGTCCGGTTTTCAGCGTTAGGGTATAAAAAATTATTTGGTGCCGAAGATTTTGTCACCCGCATCGCCCAGACCAGGAACGATGTAGCCCTTGTCATTCAGCTTCTCATCGATTGCAGCTGTGAACAGCTCAACGTCTGGGTGAGCTTTTTCCAGCGCTTCAATACCTTCAGGAGCCGCAACCAGAACCAGTACTTTGAACTGCTTACAGCCCTGCTCTTTCAGCAGGTCCAGTGTCGCAATCATTGAGCCACCAGTAGCCAGCATAGGATCGACAACCAGCGCAATACGCTCATCAATATTTGATGCCAGCTTGTTGAAATAAGGAACCGGCTCAAGGGTTTCTTCATCACGGTAGATACCGACTACGCTGATACGTGCACTTGGTACATGCTCAAGAACACCGTCCATCATACCCAGGCCAGCACGCAGAATTGGCACAACAGTTACCTTTTTACCCTTAATTTGGTCAATTTCAACTGGACCATTCCAGCCTTCAATGGTAACTTTTTCTGTTTCGAAGTCTGAAGTCGCTTCATACGTCAGCAAGCTACCAACTTCCGTTGCTAGCTCACGAAAACGCTTAGTGCTGATGTCGCCTTCGCGCATAAGACCGATCTTATGTTTTACCAGTGGGTGTTTAACCTCAACGACTTTCATTTCTGACTCCTAAGCAAACAAAATTTAAAAAAATCGCATTATTATACACTAGACCATGAGTACTCTGATAGGGGTTGATGTTTCGTTTGCTTAGGAAATAGCCACTGAGATTTATTGACGCAAACGTTTCCCTTTCCGCCCTGACTGCTGTTATCATACCCTCGCTTTTTTACTTTAATGCGGTGAGGGATCTCTTGTGAGCGGCAATAACTCTTCTCTTAGTTACAAAGATGCAGGTGTTGATATCGATGCGGGAAATGCATTGGTTGATCGTATTAAAGGGGTGGTAAAACGCACCCACCGTCCCGAGGTTATGGGCGGTATTGGTGGTTTCGGCGCGCTCTGCTCGCTACCGACCAAGTATAAAGAGCCGGTATTGGTTTCAGGAACCGACGGTGTGGGCACCAAGCTTCGCTTGGCAATGGATCTGAACAAGCACGATACTATCGGTATCGATTTGGTGGCAATGTGTGTCAACGATCTGATTGTTCAAGGGGGAGAGCCACTATTCTTCCTAGACTATTACGCAACCGGCAAGCTTGAGGTCGATACGGCGGCAGCCGTTGTCGCGGGGATTGGCGAAGGTTGTATCCAGTCTGGCTGTGCGCTAATTGGTGGTGAAACCGCAGAAATGCCGGGCATGTACCACGGTGAAGACTATGACGTAGCTGGTTTTTGTGTCGGTGTCGTCGAAAAGGCCGATATCATTGACGGCAGCAAAGTCAAAGCAGGCGATGCACTTATCGCTGTCGGATCAAGCGGTCCGCACTCTAACGGCTTCTCCTTGATCCGTAAGATCATTGAAGTCTCTCAAGCCGATCTAAGCAAAGAGCTTAATGGCAAACCACTGGCCGATCACTTACTTGAACCAACAAAGATCTATGTAAAATCAACGCTGAAGATGATGGAAAGCTGTGATGTTCACGCTATTTCTCATATCACAGGCGGTGGTTTCTGGGAAAACATCCCTCGCGTATTACCAGCAGGCACGAAAGCCGTTGTTGACGGCAAGAGCTGGGAATGGCCTGCCATCTTCAACTGGCTACAAGAAGCCGGCAACGTTGAAACCTACGAAATGTACCGTACCTTCAACTGTGGCGTCGGCCTGGTTATTGCCCTGCCACAAGAACAGGCCGAGCAGGCTATCGAAATCCTGAAAGCCGAAGGCGAAAGCGCCTGGCTTCTGGGTGAAATTGCTGATGCCAAAGCCGGTGAAGAGCAAGTGGAGATTAAATAAGACGATGAAAAGCATCGTAGTTCTGATTTCCGGGAGTGGCTCGAACCTTCAGGCGATGATTGATGCCTGTGACAGCGGCATCATTAAAAATGCACGCATTGCCGCTGTGGTATCAAACAAGGCTGATGCCTATGGCCTGGAGCGTGCCCGTAAGGCAGGTATTGATACCGTACACCTCGCTGCCAGTGACTATAGCGACCGTGAAACGTATGACCGGGCTCTGGCAGAGCACATTGATGCTTTCCAGCCAGATTTGGTCATACTGGCCGGGTTCATGCGTATTCTGAGCAATGACTTTGTCCGCCGCTATCGCGGTCGAATGCTCAATGTGCATCCTTCACTGTTGCCGAAATACACAGGTTTGCATACCCATCAGCGGGCAATTGAAGCCGGCGACAAGGAGCACGGTACCAGTGTGCATTTTGTTACCGAAGAATTGGACGGTGGCCCGGTGATCCTTCAGGCCAAAGTGCCTATCTTTGACGCTGATACTGTTGAAGAGGTCATGGCCCGAGTCCAGGAGCAAGAGCACCGTATTTATCCGCTGGTAGCCAACTGGTTCTTGCAAGGCAGAGTCTGTATGGCTGAAGACAAAGCAGTTTTTGACGAACTCCCTCTGCCGCCGCATGGCTATGCCGCGGAAGAGTAGTCGATACAGCATAAAGCCATAGCAATAAAAAACGCGACCTTGTGGTCGCGTTTTTTATTTAGCAAACAAATGGCTATAACGATAAAGCCTATAGCGTTCGGTTATGGTTCAACTCACCGTAGTGGAATACGCTAAATTCACCCGGCTGCATCTTGTGCCAGCTCTCGTCATTGGTCAGCGGCTGGGTGGCAATCACCGTAACCACATCGTTTGGTGTGGTTTCCGTCTGAAAATCAATCGTGACATCTTCGTCAATCAAAGAGGCCTGGCCAAACGGCGCCCGGCGCGTGATCCAGTGCAGATTGTTGGTGCAATATGTCAGTACGCACTCACCATTGCTCAGCAGCATATTGTAGACACCCAACTCCCTGAGGCGATCACAGCACTCCGCAACATACTCATACACTTCGGCCATGTCTTCCGGAAGATCAGGAAACTTTGCCTCTAGTTGGTTAAGCAACCAGCAGAAGGCTATCTCGCTGTCCGTATCACCAACAGGTCTGAAGCGTCCGGTATCCAGCTTTTCATAGCCCGTTAGCTGGCCGTTGTGAGCAAACGTCCAGTACCGCCCCCATAGTTCCCGGGTAAACGGATGAGTATTTTCAAGGCTGACACCACCACGGTTGGCCTGACGGATATGGCTAACGACGGCACAGCTTTTTATCGGATACTCCTGCACCAATTCAGCAATTCGCGACCGACAGCTCGGGTTGGGATCTTTAAAGGTACGAAATCCCCGCCCTTCATAGAAGGTGATCCCCCAGCCGTCACTGTGAGGACCGGTTCTTCCGCCTCGCTGCATCAGGCCGGTAAAGCTAAAACAAATATCGGTTGGCACATTGGCACTCATGCCAAGCAATTCACACATAGTCCTTTATGCCCTCTCTGCAGGATTGAGACATGTCTAACAATAACTGAAATTAGCTCGAAGCCATCTCTTTCTCAACCAGCATAATTAAAATGTGGATAATTTTAATATGTACTTCCTGAATACGGTCAGCAAAACCGAAATGCGGTACACGGATCTCCACATCAGCCAGACCCGCCATCTTACCGCCGTCTTTACCAGTCAGGGCAATGGTTTTCATGCCTTTGGCTTTGGCGGCATCAATAGCTTTAAGAATATTGCCAGAGTTGCCCGAGGTCGACAGACCAAACAGGACATCGCCCTTTGAACCGACAGCTTCCAGGTAGCGAGAGAACACATAGTCGTAGCCGAAATCATTGCTCACGCAAGAAAGATGGCTAGGATCTGAAATCGCAATGCCCGGGTAACCCGGACGGTTTTCACGGTAACGTCCTGTCAGCTCCTCGGCAAAGTGCATCGCATCACAGTGTGAGCCACCATTACCACAAGACAGTACCTTGCCGCCCTGCTTAAAGGACTCGGCCAGTACTTTGGCAGCAGCTTCGATATCTGCAATGTTTTTTTCATCACTTAAAAAGCGGTTCAGTACTTCAGCAGCTTCATTGAGTTCTGCACGGATCAAATCTTGGTACATAGACTAATCTCGGGTTATTCATACAATATTATCGCCTAGCCGGAGCCCTCCGGCTAAGCACTTATACGCCTTAGCTTGCAGTGTACAAAGAAACGGCCGAAGGTGTCGACTCCTGAGACAGCACATTGTGACGGTTTATGGCCAAATGCTCACGTAATAGCTCCGCAGATGAGTAAAGCGAGATGTTGTCGGCCATCAACACGCCGGCCGTCGCCAACTTTCTCTCGACATGGCCTGCAACCCCGAGCAGATACACCGGGTACTGGCGGATTCTGTCCAGCGCATTCTCAAAGGCATGGATAGCCGTAATATCAATTGTCGTGACATCGCTGAAATCAAGCACCACGGCCCGGGTCTCCACTTGCGAATGATCAATAACATTGAATGCTTTTTCGCTGGCCGCAAAGAAAAGCGGGCCATTGATATCATATACCACCACATCATCACCAAACTCCTGATGCTGGTGCTCCCCATTCACTTCAGTCACACTGGTCAGTGTAGCGATACGCTGAATAAATAGCACTCCGGCCAACAGCAGGCCAACGACGACGGCAATTACCATGTCAAAGGCCACTGTCAGGGTAAAACAGGTCACCAGTACTGCAACATCACGCCGTGGAGCCACCTTCAAGGTATGAACAAAGTGCGGCGCTTCCGACATATTCCAGGCGACCATGATCAGCAAACCGGCCAGGGCGCTCATCGGGATAAACGACAACATCGGCGCCAGTACTATCATCGCCGCCAGCACAAACAGTGCGTGGGTAATGGCCGACACCGGAGAAAATGCACCTGCTCGAATATTCGTGGCAGTACGGGCGATAGCAGCCGTTGCCGGGATCCCACCAAAAAATGGCACCACCATATTGGCCAGCCCCTGCCCCACCAACTCGGCGTTCGGATTATGCTTGCTGCCGGTCATGCCGTCTGCCACCACCGCGCAAAGCAGCGATTCAATACAGCCGAGCATCGCAATGGTAAAGGCGGCTGGCAACAGCTCAACCACCAGCCCCCAGCTGAACTGGACATCTTGCCACGGCATCACCAGTTGCGGTAATACCTGCGGGATCCCCTGGCCAACCAAATCGCCGATTTGATAGTGGAACTTTTCACCGAGCAAGCCAACATGCGTGCTGCCCCACTGGTTCATCAGTAAGGCCAGCACGGTACCTGTCGCAAGAGCAACTACATGTGGAGGGATCCGATTCTTAAGCTTGGCCCATAGAATGAATGTCGCAATCGTACCAAATCCGACCATCGCATCGGCATAGTTAATACTTGGCAGGGCACTCGTATACGCCATGACTTTCTCGGGAAAGTGCACTGGATTACCTTCAACCGCCAGTCCGAGCAAATCCTTTAGCTGGAGGAAGGCAATAACCAGCCCTATTCCGGCAGTAAACCCTGTCGTTACAGGATACGGTACATAGGCCACAAGCTGGCCAAGGCGCAGCACTCCCATCAATAACAGGATCACCCCGGACATCAGAGTGGCCAGCATCAGGCCGGACAGGCCGTATTGCTGAGTAATCGGCAGTAAAATCACGACAAATGCGGCCGTCGGGCCAGTAATATTAAATCGCGAGCCACCAAACAAGGCTGCCAGCAAACCAGCAACAACCACCGTATACAAACCATGCTGTGGCGGCACACCAACGGCAATCGCCAGCGCCATCCCCAGCGGAATGGCCACAACACCCACAGTAATACCTGCAACAATATCGGCACGAAGCGTAGAGAAAGAATAACCTTTTCGCCACGCTTGTTTTAAAGCATGAAATAACAACACGACAAACCCCTGCACTTACGTACAAAAGAAAATTTTAAGAAAAGCTGTCATCCCGAGTGAGGGATCCGGCGGGCATGTGTCAGTCGGAGTTCGGGAAAGGCAACAAATGACGCCATGAGTCATCCACAGCCTAGATTGACACTGGTGTCAACTTGGTAAATAGCGTGAACGGCATCACAATACGGTCCATCTTAATTGTATGACTTATTTTCGCAAGCACATTTTTTCAACTCGCTGATCTTGATCAAGCCCTTATGTAACAAGGGATGACAGGACATCTTTACATAACGCCATCCTTTCAGAACAGAAAATTATTTTACATTTCATTAAAGATCAACTTACACTTATCACAAGTGGTAAGACCTCTTACCTTGCATAAAACGTACCCAATAATAATAAATCAACGCCCACCGATAAGGAGAATCATCATGGTTACACTTGTGTACCTACTAGGGCTAATTGGTATAACCGGTGTACTCGCCTACCACCGTGCCAACCTCAGAACCTTTACTGCTATGTTTGTGGCAGCACTGGCTGTAGGCTCGGTACTCGACATTGTCGGCCAGTACAGCTGGTTAGCTTTCCTGCTGATTGCAATACCATTAAACGTGATTTCA
>NZ_JAKRFQ010000222.1 GCF_022347985.1 Photobacterium sp. OFAV2-7 | reverse complement strand
GATCACAGCCAGTTGGATCTTGTACTGGTCGAAGGTTTCCGCGACGAAGCCTTTACCAAAATAGAGGTTCACCGCCCAAGTTACGGCAAGCCGCTGCTGTATCCTAACGACGAAACTATTATCGCCTTTACCACCGACGGCGACTGCCCTGACGGGTGTACCCTGCCCCAACTCGATCTGAATCGTCCACAAGACGTCGCCAAGTTTGTTGTTGCGTGGTTAAAAGAACAATAACGAATATCGTTTGTTCCTATCGCCATAAAAAAAGCGAGAGCCAACAGGCTCTCGCTTTTGTAATGAGGCAACTCTGTAGTTGCTATCTGTGCGTAGTCTCCCCTGTACACACTTTTCAAGGGAGAGACAAGGAAGGGGTTAGCATTACCCCTCCCTTCCCTTCAAAATGGAAGGGAAACATGACGAACTCTAGATCGCCCAGCCACCTGCGTAGAACGCAACCAGAACCACAGCAATAACAACAGTCCCCACATTCAGGCGCTTGTATTCACCTGAAATAACACGGCCAATCACCAATGAGCTGAAGCCAAGCATGATACCGGTAACAATATTACCCGTTAGCACGATGAATACCGCACACATCAAACCTGACAATGCATCAACAGAATCGGCCATATCCAACTTACTGACATTGCTCATCATTAGCAGACCAACATACATAAGTGCAGGTGCTGTCGCATAAGCAGGAACAAGGTAGCTAACAGGTGATAGGAACAGCATCAACAAGAACAAGCCACCAACAACCGTTGCTGTCAGACCTGTCTTACCACCAGCGGCTGTACCCGCAGCTGACTCAATGTAAACTGCCGCAGGTGCACCGCCCACAAAGCCGGCAAAAATACTGCTGACTGAGTCCGCGGTCAGGGCCTTACCACCGTTAATGATCTGGCCGTCTTTATCAAGTAAGTTAGCCTGACCTGCTACCGCACGAATCGTACCGGTCGCATCAAAGATTGCTGTCATAACCAATGCCAAAACGCTTGGAATAACAATCGGGCTAAGCGCACCCATGATATCCAGGCTACCTAGCAGTGATTCACCTTCAGCACCAAATGATGGCATGGCGAACAAGCCCTGGTATGTTACGTTCGGGTCAAAAATCAAACCAAAAATAGAAATCGCAATGATGACCAGCAGGATACCACCCGGTACGCGGCGCTTCTCAAGACCGAAGATAGCCGCCAGGCCAATAATGGACATCAACACAGGTAGAGAAGTAAAAGAACCCAATGTAACCGGTAGACCTGCATGCGGATTTTTCACAACTAGGCCAACACCGTTAGCGGCGATGAGCAATAGGAACAAACCGATACCGATACCAGTACCGTGGGCAATACCAAACGGTAGGTTAGTAAGTATCCACTGACGCACGCCAGTGACTGTGATAGCGGTGAACAGGACACCCATCAGGAATACGGCACCCAGCGCAACAGGAATACTGATCCCCTGCCCCAGCACCAAACTAAATGCGGTAAAAGCGGTCAGCGAGATGGCACAACCAATCGCCATTGGCAATTTTGCCCAAAGCCCCATCAGCAACGAACCGAATGCCGCTACCAGACAGGTTGCGACAAATACCGCTCCCTGATTAAAACCTGCAGCCCCTAGCATACTCGGCACAACAATAACCGAGTACACCATCGCGAGGAAGGTTGTTAAACCTGCAACCATTTCCTGCCTAACGGTACTGCCGCGTGCCGAGATGTGAAAATAACCGTCTAATCCGCCTTGTGGTTTTGTTTCTGTTGCAATATTGGCGGGATCACTTTGAATTGTACTATTTTCAGACATGGTGATAGTTCCTTGTTTGTCATTGAGAGTAAAGAGCGCGCTGTACCTCGATCAATGAGACGTGCCCTTTACTGCCCAGAAAGTGTGTTGAGCTTCCTCTCAACGAAGATTTAATTACCTCTAAACTTCTATATTTTTTGAATCTTTTTTCTTAAGCGATGTATCAGCCGCGCTCATATACCAAGCGGCCGTCAACGTAGGTTCGGTAAATACTGCGATCATCACCAAGCGTCATCAGCATGAACAATTTCTCAGCCAGATCTTTTGAGCTGTCATAGCGAAGCTGCTGCAGCGGGGTGGCACACGGGTCAATAATGACGAAATCGGCCTCTTTGCCCACTTCGAAGTTACCAATCAAATGATCCAGTGACAGCGATTTCGCGGCACCCAGAGTCGCCAGATAGAAGGCTTCAAATGCAGATAAACGATGCTGCTGGAGCTGCATGACCTTGTAGGCTTCGTTGAGGGTCTGCATCATGTTGAACGTTGTACCGGCACCAATATCGGTTCCCATACCCACTTTGATGTTGCGCTTCCAGGCTTCCTGCAACTTGAACAGGCCGCTGCCAAGGTAGAGGTTAGATGTCGGGCAGAATGCGATTGCCGAGTCCGTATCATGGAGGCAGTCCCACTCTTTGTCTTCCAGGTGAATACAGTGTGCAAACACACTCTTGGAGCCCGTCAGACCATGGTGATGATAAACGTCAAGATAACCATCCTGCTCCGGATACAGCTCTTTCACCCACTCAATTTCATTCTTGTTCTCACAAAGATGAGTATGAACATAGGTATCTGGATACTCTTCCTTCAGCTTGCCCGCCATGGCCAATTGTTCTGGGGTTGAAGTCGGCGCAAAACGAGGAGTGATCGCATACAGCAAACGGCCGCGCTTGTGCCATTTTTCAATCAGTTCCTTGGTTTGGTTGTAACCGACTTCTGGCGTATCAAGCAGATAGTCCGGTGCATTGCGGTCCATCATTACCTTGCCGGCAATCATCCGCATGTTGATTTTTTCGGCTTCTTCAAACAGGGCATCCACTGACTCGGGATGAACGGTGCCGAACACCAACGCGGTAGTGGTACCGTTACGCAGTAGCTGCTTGATAAAGAAAGTCGACATTTCCCGTGAATAGTCTTTGTCCTTGTAACGGGCCTCTGTCGGGAAGGTGTAATTGTTCAGCCACTCAAGCAACTGCTCCCCGTAGGCCCCCACCATCTCAGCCTGTGGGTAGTGAATATGGGTATCAATGAATCCCGGCATCACCAGTTTGCCCGGATAACTGCGAATGCGTACCGATGCAGGGACCAAGTCCTTACCCTCTTCCCAGGGTCCGACCCATTCAATACGGCCATTGTCAACCAGCATCAAACCATCTTCGATAAAACGGACATTCTTTTCGATATCCTCCGGCTTATCGACCACATGGGCAATATCCATAATTGATGCACGAATTGCCTTGATAGATTGGGTATATTCCATAATTACCTCTTTGATGTCTTTGTACGCCCACCTGCTGTTAACTCATGAAATCAGTAGGGTGATCCCATCAACAAGCTACGTACTGACCTTTTATATATCTGTTGTGTAGAGTTTTTTTAGTGTTCTATTTTCAGAAAACCTATCGGCTCTTACGTATTAATTTCGCTCCAGCTCTGCCTGCTGGCGAGCACGGTTTTCTTCCTCTTCAAGCGCGCGGTTACAGGCTTCGCACTCTTTAATTTGCTCTTCTAACGCTTCACGCTTTTCCTGGGCACTTTCGGCTTCGTCAGCCCGGTTGATGCCCAGAGCGATGTTAAGTCCCAGCGCCACCAGAGAACCAGTTGTAATACCAGAGCCTAAAATCACCCTCATTGAATCAGGCAGATAGGTAAGAATTTCAGGACGAACAGTCACCGCCATACCGGAGGCAACACCCACGGCAATAATCAGCATGTTTCGTTTGGTAAAGTTAATTCGGGAAAGAATGCCGATCCCTGCCGAAATGATCATCGCAAACATAACCAGCCCTGCCCCGCCAAGCACTGGCGAAGGAATGGTCACCACGATACCGCCCAGTTTCGGGAACATACCGGCGAGCAACATGATAATACCGGTTACAGCCACCACGTGACGGCTGGCCACACCAGTTATAGAAACAATGCCGACATTCTGGCTAAAGGAGGAGAAAGGCGTCGCACCAAATACCGATGCCAATGCACTTCCGACACCATCACACAAAATCCCCTTAGACAGTTTTTTACCCGTTAGCTTGGTATGCGTTGCGTCACTCAGAGCCAGGAAGTCACCGGTTGATTCCATAATGGTAACCAGATAGGCAATCGACATCCCGATAATACCACTGACCGTAAAGCTCAACCCGAACGGGAGTACTTCCGGCAAGGCAAAGAACGCCGCATCATGAACAGGAGAGAAATCAACAATGCCCATGAAGATTGCTGTCAGGTAACCAACTGCCATCCCGATCACAATTGCAGCTGCCGAGATAATGCCTTTACCAACCTGTGACAGTACGATAACGACCACCAGCACCAACAACCCGAGCATCAAGTTACTGACCTGTCCGTATCCCTCCTGGCCAACAAAACCACCGACAAACCAGTCAACTGAAACCGGCAAGATAGTCAGACCAATCAGAACAACAACAGTTCCGGAGACAACAGGCGGGAACAGTTTTCGGATCTGAGGCATGAACCGGCTACCGATAATCATCACCAACGACCCCACCAATGAGGCGCCAAAGATTCCGGAGACACCGGCATCCATACCGATAGAAATTGATATCGCAACAAAGGTAAAGCTAGTTCCCATCACCACTGGCAGGCGGATCCCAACAGGACCAACGCCTTTACACTGAATGATGGTTACCACCCCTGAGACCATCAGGGCAGCATTCACCAGAATAACCATTTGATCGGTAGGCAGCCCGATCGCACTCCCCACCACCAGAGGGACAGCAATAATCGCCCCCATGGCAGCAAGCATGTGCTGTAAAGCTAGTAAGATTGCGGCTCCGACAGGAGGCTTGTCTTCAACGTTATAAAAGAGTTTCATTTCAATACCATCCGTTTCTTCACACTTCCCTGGATTGATGTCCGCTTTAAAGCTTCTCTTGTGCCTGTTCAGTCAGACAGCATCCGTAGAAAGATTGGACGAGTATGGAATCGATAACCTAGCCAGAAAATCCCCAAGGGCCTCTCACCCGGCTAATCGCCAAGTGTTGCCTTACCCCAATACACCGCGACTAAAGCCATGTTTAGTCAACACCGGCCAAGCTATGACAGCTCACTCGTAATTAATATCAATTGATATATAAAAAAAGCGGTTATTTCCCATCCCCTGAAAATTAACCGCTTTTCGAATTACTTAGAGCTTATTAAGACCTCGTAGCACCTTCTCTGGTGTGAAGTTCCACTCTCGGATCCACACACCGCATGCATCATGAATCGCGGTTGCGATAGCCGGAGAGGCACCATTTACGCCAATTTCTGAAATTGACTTGGCACCATACGGACCAACTGGGTCATCACTTGGCACCAGCGCCGCACGGAAGTCTCGAGGAATATCCCCAATCTTCGGAGCACCATAGCTCTTCAGATCCGTATTGAGCGGTACGCCGTTCTCGTCGTACATCAGCTCTTCACTCATACTGTGGCCGATGGCACGCATGCTCGCACCGTAGATCTGACCCAGAGCCAAATCAGGGTTAATTGGCGTACCACAATCAAGCAGAGCGTGGAACTTGTTGAGTTTGATCTCACCGGTACGAGTATTAACCGCCACTTCGGCAAAGTTCGCACCATACGGGAAAGCAAAATCAGAAGTAATGAAGCTGCCACTGGTCAATAACTGTCCCCAGCCCTTGCCTCCTTCAGCCTGATGCGCAATCTCACCGAAAGTCACCTGCTTGCCATCTTTCGCTTCAACTGTAGCTGGGAAGACAAGTTTGACATCGGCAACCTCTGCACCCAGCATCTCGGCACCGCACATCAGGATGCGCTCACGCATGGCCTCGGCAGCTTTCTTCGCAGCATTACCAGAGAAACAAGTTCCGGAAGAGGCATAAGCACCTTTATCAAACGGGCAGTGGTCGGTATCACCCGAGATAACAGTCACTTCTTCCAGTGGCATCTTCAGTGTTTCGGCCGCAATTTTGCCTACCACCAGATCCAGGCCGGTACCGATATCTGCACCGCCAGAGTGGACGATCAAAGTACCGTCTGAAGCCAACTTGGCTTTACAGTTGGCCTGGTCGATATCAGGGATCCCTGATTTCTGCTGAATAATTGCGACGCCGCGACCGACTGTCCAGTCGCCGCCCAAGTCTTCTTTCGGAGTATCCCAACCGAATTCTTCACGGCCCTGACGCAGAACTTCGTCAAGTGCACAAGACAGTACGCGAGGTGGCTCGGCAGGAAGGTCACCTTCACCAACAGCACCTTTGATCTTCAGCGGATCCCCTTCATGGACACGGTTCTTCTCGATGATTTCAAGCAGATCCATATCGATCTCTTCGGCCAGTTCCGCCAACATCATCGTCAGAGCAAACACCCCTTTCGGCGCACCATAACCCTGGTAGGCACCGGTCGGACAGATGTTTGAGTAATAAGTGGTCACTTTAAAGCGCACATTATCAATCGGGTAAAGCGGCAACGACAGTGCAGGACCATTAGAAGGTACTGTCAGGGCATGGTTACCGTAAGGACCGGT
>NZ_JAKRFQ010000221.1 GCF_022347985.1 Photobacterium sp. OFAV2-7 | reverse complement strand
ACGGCATGCTCCGACACCAGCACTCACACTTTTTTGCCAACCAGCCAAAGCCCACCAGAGGGTGGAAACGGCTGGGCTCACCCAGCCATTTATCCAGCCACAGACTGGCAACCAGAATCAGTGCACTGATTAACAGGCTCGAACTCGCGCTCAAAGAAGCTTCAGGCAACATGAGCACACTCGTTGTCTGTTAGCCGTTCAAGTGCACTCAACGCTGAATCGCTAATCGGTTCTAGAAATTGAGCGCCTTCCTTGGAGAGGTAGCCATTTTCAAGCGCCCAACGGCTTACTTCTTTATTGAGAGGAACCAGCTTGGCTTTCACTAGCGCTTCGGGATGATATTCAATAATTGACTGTACGACGGAAATATCTTCAACCAGCACCCAATCAACTTGCGGTAAATCATAACCAAGCGCTTTGTTTTTCCGACAGCCGATTTGATAGTAGTTTTTCTGCTCGCCAAATACTTTGCTCGCGTCAAGTGTCAGAATCAGTGCCTGTTCACTCGTTTGTTTAGCCCTGATCCCATACTGAGTCAGAGCCTGGCGCACAGATTCATCATTGCTGCTAATTGGCATTGAGAACTGGCGGATATCCCACTCATGCTCAATTAATGCCTGCCACCAAAGTTCGAAAGTGGCTAAGTTATCAAAAGCCAGCTCTTGTTGAGTGCTAAAGAAGGCAAGATCTTCTTCATCAACAAAAGACTCTGTTGGTAGCTTAGCAACATTAATCACTTCGCCACCGCTGTTGGTGATATGAGACAAACCGTTATGCGAACCGCAAACCAAAAAGCGCGAACCCGCTAACGGCAAGCTTTTTCGCCAGTCGAGCTCTTTGCTCTGGGCAACCACATCACCCACTACAACCAAAGCAGGCCCCGTTTGCTCCAGCATATCGACTCGTTCACTAATATTAGCCAGCGTACCGGTAATACAGTGATGATCGGCACTTGTTGCAGAGGAGATAAAGGCAACGGGCGTCTCAGAGTTTCGGCCATTGGCAATCAAGTTTTTGGCATGTTCGGCCAACTTTTTCGCTCCCATGTAGAGAACTAAAGTGCCACCAGCACGACCTAGCTCACCCCATGAAGCTAT
This sequence comes from Photobacterium sp. OFAV2-7, assembly GCF_022347985.1. Taxonomy (GTDB): domain Bacteria; phylum Pseudomonadota; class Gammaproteobacteria; order Enterobacterales; family Vibrionaceae; genus Photobacterium. Next base: position 5,447 of record NZ_JAKRFQ010000221.1, on the reverse strand, counting down.
CGTTTTAGAATGTTGGTGGCCGCTTACAAACGTCACACTGGAGGCCACGCCACCACTTGTTAGCGGGAAGCCGGAATAAGCTGCCGCACCCAAGGCAGCCGTGATCCCCGGTACAATCTCGTAAGGCACATCATTGGCAATCAGATCGCGGCACTCTTCCGTAGTACGACCGAAAATACACGGATCGCCGGCTTTCAGGCGGGCAACGCTCTTTCCTGCCAATGCAAACTCCATCACATCAGGATGCATGCCGTAATCAATATGACACCCCTGATAACCACGGTAACCCACCTTATGAAGCTCTACATGATCCGGCACGCTGGCAAGAATTGCGGCACTCACCAGCTTGTCGTAGCAAACAACATCACACTCACTTAATAACTGTTTGGCACGACAGGTTAATAATGCCGGATCGCCCGGCCCCGCACCGATCAGATAGACTTTGCCATTACTCATTGGATGCCTTCACTCTTTGTTGCTGGGTTGGTTACACTGTTCTCTTCAACGACAGTCGCTTTACGGCAAGCGTGCGAAAAGCTTGGATCGTATAGTTTGGAATCGACGAAATCGTCGATGGCAAATACCTTGCTAACAATAATCATCGCCGTGGACTTGATATTGGCTTCATGCATTTTGTCTGCGATATCTGCCAGCGTTCCGCGCAAGATCCGCTGCTCGGGGTGGGAGGCTTTTTCCACAACCGCTACTGGCCAGTTTTGCGGATAAACGTCACTAAGCTCTCTGACTACTTTTCGAATCAAAGTCGCGCTCAAGAACAGGCAAAGTGTTGCTTCGTGGGCTGCCAGCGATTTAAGGTTCTCTTTCTCCGGAACCGGTGTACGACCGGATGCACGAGACAAGATAATGGTCTGGCATTCTTCAGGCAGTGTCAGCTCTTGCCCAAGCGCCGCCGCTGAGGCCTGGAAGGAAGAAACACCTGGAATAACCTTCCAGTCAATTCCAAGCTGGTTTAGTCGACGCGTCTGTTCGGCAAGCGAAGAATAGATGGAAAGATCACCCGTCTGTACACGGGCAACATCATGGCCATTCTCCTGAGCGTTGGTATAAACCGCTGTGATCGCATCCAGATCCATATCAGCAGAGTTAAGCACCAGAGCATCAGGGCGAGCACGTTCAATAACCGCTTTCGGCACCAAGCTGCCGGTATATAAAACAACCGGACACGTTTCGACCAGCTTTGCTCCTTTGACAGTGATTAAGTCCGGATCGCCCGGACCTGCGCCAATAAAATAAACGGTCATACTCGTTCCTTACTGCTTTCAGTTTCTTGTTTTAATGAACGTCCCGGAGTTTGTCCCGCGAGGGTCGTTCCATCTTCTAAGGTGTATTTGTTCTTATAGCCACGGGGCGTGACGATCCAGTCGTCGAATCGGTAACTGCTACTGTTACCCACGATAACGGCAGCATTCATACCGAATTCCAACTCGGTAAACTTCTCCAGCGTAGAAAGCTGTACCGATTGATCATCGCGATAAGCGGCATTAACCACGGCAACAGGCGTTTGTGGAGTACGATGTTTTAGCAGTATCTCCTGAGCTTCAATAATATGGTTCTGGCGCTTCTTGGAGCGCGGGTTGTAGAAGGTGATGGCAAAGTCTGCTGCTGCCGCCGCTTCAATTCTTTTAGTGATCACATCCCAGGGCGTTAACAGATCAGAAAGTGAAATCGTGCAACTGTCATGCCCCAATGGCGCACCGACCAGTGAGGCACAGGCATTTGCCGCGGTGATCCCAGGAATAGTCTCAACGTCAATTTGCAGAGATTGGTCGGCGATAAGCTCAAAAACCAGCGGCGCCATGGCATACATGCCTGCATCCCCCGAACAGACCAGCGCCACATTTTGCCCTTCCTGAACATGCTTAATAGCACAGTCAGCGCGTTGCCACTCTTTAGTCATACCGCTGCGAACTAGCGCTTGGTTAGTGATAAGCGGCGCGATCAGTTTGACGTACAAACCATAGCCGACAACAACATCGGCATTGCGGATCACTTCCTGAGCACGGAGTGACATAAGATCAAGGCTTCCAGGCCCCAATCCAACAAGCGATAACTTAGCCATGGTAAGCCTCCTCAGCGGGTACTTTGAGGCGAACCAATCCCTCGGCAATTTGCAGGAAAATAATATCGGTCACTTCTTTCGTCTCTAGAAGATTAAATGACTCGCTATTCTCGTTTTGTGCCAACTGGACATCACAACACTCAGCAAGCTTAGCTTTGATCTCTACCATGTCTTTCACGAAGTGGTTACCCGATACAAGCAGCAATGGAATAATCCGCAGCATTGCCTTTTCCGGGGAATCAACTCGGGCTATACGTTTCTTAATGGCAGGAGAAACCAGATCAAACGGCCATGCGCCTTCCAGCGAGCAGGTAAGGTTTTTATCCGACAGCTGGCTTAGCAGGCTGTCGCAATATCCGATGGCCTGATGGCCCGCGTTATCAAGATATGGCGCCCCGTGGTGAACGAATAAATTTATATCACTTCCACTTTCAAAGCGTTTATTTAGACCAGCCAGTAGGTTGTTTGCCATATGGGTGTGATGCAAAATCGCTGGCGTATATTCGATATTAGACAACGAAAACTGACGGAAGCCCTCGACCATCTGCACCAGTTGCTTATGCTCATCGGTAGGGAACAGGTAGCACGAAACAACCAGAATTCGCTGGTATCCTTCCAAATCCAAATTAGCCAACACAGCAGGGAGGTGCTGATACTCATCCCCGTCTTGCTTTAATTTCTTTATAACCATACGTGAACTAAGGGCGATCCTTACTTCACAGTGGGGGTATCGCTCGGCAACCTTTCCCTGCAATTCCAGGTAGCGCTTTTGTTCTACCACAGAGCCAAAGCAACTCAGTACAATCGCTGTCCCTTTGGTGTAGTGTCGTAGCCTTTTCATTGTTCATCTCCTGAAGGCGCAGCTATAGGCGCAAAATAATCTGGGTCGAGTAATTGGGTAATTGGTTTGTCTTGTGCTAGAGCCAGAAATAGCTCTCGCCATTGGTTTTCTGACAGCTTTTCAATATTGCGTAGCCAATGCGCATTATTCACTGATGCTGTTTCGCTTGCGTCACGCTGATAGATGACCATCGTCGAACGGTTACGGCACGCCCCGGCACATAGCGTCCTGCTCACTTTGATTCGCTTGTTGCCTGACGCCAACCCCATCTCTTTAAGCAACCCACGCAGCTCATGCGCCAGGTTTTTACCGCCAGCCTTGGCACATCGGCCGCCTTCACAAAGAAGAATATGGTGGCGGTGGTAAAGCATGGGACGATTGAGATCCGGGTGTTTAGGCTTGCACTGGTAACCATCGACCACTTCATTGCCGTAAGCATTGACCTTAATTGGCTCTTCATGAGGCGCAGCATTTGATTGATCTGCCATACCATGACGACCATGGCCACCGTGCTTTTTCTTGCCAAACCAGTTCTTTCTGTTTTGCCAAACCAATGACTCTGAAAATGCCCTGCGGCAACAGGCCAGAGTCATATTGAAACCGTCTTGTTTAAAGGTCCATTTAGAGACAACAAGCTTTTCTGTATGACTTAGCTTCAGTGCCGCTGCTTCTGAAACCGAGCAACTGCCTGTCACTTTCTTAACGTATTCGGACGGCTTTTCTATGCCTTTAACTGTGTCCAGTACTTGCGGTGCATACGTGTGGAAAGGCCACTGGTTTTCTTCAGCAAGCTCGATGATCCCTGTCTCATCTGCCTTAAGGTCAATACTGGCTAGCCCGTAAACCGACGCCAGGCTGATATTGAATTCATCGCTAAAAGCTGCCAGACCCGCTTTCAGAACTGATACCGGTGTATTGCGGTCACAGCCTATACCGAGAACAATCGATTTAGGACGCCACAACACCAGCTTGTTTTGCCACTTTTCGAGATCGATTTGCTTCTCATCACTGATCAGGATCGCGCCCTGATATTCATCGGCATCAAGCGCCTCAAGCTCGTCATGACAAATAATGTGGGCAGGCATACGTTTTTCATATGTCCACCAGCCTTTCTCGCCAGCACTTTGAACAATGGCAACAGGTTGGTCGTTCACCACTGCCGCAGATACCGGGGTAATGGCACTTTCTGTCAAAGGATCCAGATACCAGCCAAATGGTGCCCCCAGCATGTCGACAGACACACTTTCAGACACATCCGATGCCGTAGTCACCACAGGAGTGGCTTTGACAATATAAGCCACACGCTCGGTCAGCTCGTTGGCTCCGCCTCGGTGGCCGGAAAGCATGGAAATGGCGAACTTTGCCTGTTCATCCAGGCACACAACAGCAGGATCGGTACGTTTGTCCCCGAGCAGAGGTGCGATGACCCGGCTGACAATGCCGCTGGCAAAGATAAAGATATGGCCGTCATATTGACTGAATTTCTCTTCGACAAAGCCAGATAGAGGCAGCGTTAATGGCTGGGCAGACTCGCACTCGTTTATTCCCACCTCAGAGACAAAGACATCCGCATACGGCAAAGCACGTTTCAGACGCAGAGCCTGTTTTGCCCCATTAACGGTTATTGCGTAAATCGCTAACTTCATCATCATTAACTCGCTTTAGCCTCAATAGACTCATTGCCTCGTAAAATGCCTTTGCGAGCACGAATTGAAAGCTGAACCATTGAGAAATAGCGATGTTCTGGCGGAACATCATTGAGATTGGCGTAGATCTCTTCTTTGTCTGTACTGGCATGAGAGACATAAGTGGCACAATCCTGAAGGCCAAGCTCTTCCAGCTTCGCCGCAAGTTTCTGGATCATACGGCCAGCCTTGATCAACATGATGGTATCGAAGTCATGAACAAGCTCTGACAAACATTCAATACCGTAAGTGGCTGGTACAACACAGAACCTCTCCTGACCATCAGCCAAGGGGATCTTGGTTGCCGCAGGTACCGCCGTAATAGACGTCACACCAGGAACAATCGTTGGTTTAAGTTCCGGTTTTAGTTCTGCCAGTTCTTCCTGAACGTAAGCCCAGGTGCTAAATACAGACGGATCACCTTCTGTCACAAAGACAACGGATTTTCCCTGATTCAGATAGTCCAGAATTTGTCTGGCCGCGGCCTGCCAGGCCGGGACATTCAAAGAAGCATCCCGCGTCATCGGAAAATGCAGGAAGCAACGCTCACCTCTAATCTGCGCGTCAGGAATTGCTCCAGTGACAATTTCCCAGGCAAAAGAATCAGCTTTACCTTTGTTCTTTTCAGGGATCGCAATAACATCGGCCTGTTGAATCAAACGCGCGGCTTTGAGCGTCAGCAGCTCGCTGTCTCCGGTCCCGACGCCAACAGAATATAGGTGTCCTTGCTTAATCGTGTTCATATTTTTGTACTCCTATATCGCTGTTTATGCAGACTTAGTTAGGGTAAAGAGATGGATAGGGTTCTCCGCCTGATAGCGAAGGTAATGTGCCAATGGCT
>NZ_JAKRFQ010000220.1 GCF_022347985.1 Photobacterium sp. OFAV2-7 | reverse complement strand
ACGAATTTGCTTGGCGACCATAGCATTATGGACCCACCTGATCCCATGCCGAACTCAGCAGTGAAACGTAATAGCGCCGATGGTAGTGTGGGGTCTCCCCATGTGAGAGTAGGACATCGCCAGGCTTGAATTTAGGTTTTCATCTTTTAGAAAAGATGAAAACAAAAATAAACAAAGCAGCATTAGTAAGACTTTGTTTATACGCAGAATTGCGTGCTGGTATAGCTCAGTTGGTAGAGCGCACCCTTGGTAAGGGTGAGGTCCCCAGTTCAAATCTGGGTACTAGCACCACTAATTTGTTCAGCGACAATAGCACAATGGTCCCACCTGATCCCATGCCGAACTCAGAAGTGAAACGTTGTAGCGCCGATGGTAGTGTGGGGTCTCCCCATGTGAGAGTAGGTCATTGCTGAACACCCTTTCAAAACCCAGCCTTTGGCTGGGTTTTCTCGTTTCTGGACGGTAATTCCCTTCATTACTTTTCCTCATCATCTCTTCATTATCTACAATTCTTTTAATACTCTTTCTCTTGCACCTTAGACTAAATTTATATATTTTATTTTAGAAATCTGGACGTCTAAACATCTTGATGCCAACGTTTGTTATGAGGGCGGGCGGTATGTAAGTTGTTTCGTTCGGTATAACGTTTAAGGAGTAAACCAATGCCGATAAAAATTCCTGACCAATTACCTGCTACTGATATCTTACGTAGTGAGAATATCTTTGTGATGTCGGAAGCACGTGCCGCTAGCCAGGAAATACGTCCTCTGAAGGTGCTATTGTTGAATTTGATGCCGAAGAAAATTGAGACGGAAACTCAGTTCTTACGGTTATTGTCAAATAGCCCGCTGCAAGTTGATGTGGAGTTGTTGCGAATAGATAACCGGCCAACCAAGAATACGCCAACTGAGCACTTAGATACGTTCTATCGTCAGTTTGAGATGGTAAAGGATCGGAACTACGATGGCCTGATTGTAACCGGAGCGCCCCTGGGGCTCGTTCAATTTGAAGATGTGTTGTATTGGGAAGAAATACAAACAATCATGAATTGGGCCAAGGAGCATGTCACTTCGACTATGTTTGTTTGCTGGGCGGCACAGGCTGGTTTGAAGTTGTTGTATGACTTGCCGAAGAGAACACGCAAAGAAAAGCTGTCAGGGGTCTATTTCCACCGGACACATGATTGCCATAACCCAATTCTTCGTGGTTTTGATGATTCCTTTCTGGCGCCTCATTCACGGTATGCCGATTTTTCACCGGAGTATTTAGCCGAGCATACCGATCTTGATATCCTGGCAACCTCTGATCAGGCTGGTGTGTATCTGGCTGCAACCAAAGATAAGCGTAATGTCTTCGTGACGGGTCATCCGGAATATGATGTATCAACACTGCATAATGAGTATGTTCGTGACCTGGCTGAGGGAATGGAGCCTGCGATACCTGTCAATTATTATCCCGATGATAACCCTGACAACCCTCCGGTTGCCAGCTGGCGCAGTCATGGGCATCTATTGTTTTCTAATTGGCTTAACTACTGTGTCTACCAGCAGACGCCTTATGATCTCGAGCATTTCTCGGAAGCCAATTTTACCAAGGATGATTAATCTGGAAATGAAAAGACCTGCATCAGCAGGTCTTTTGACTAAAGGCTTACAGCAATCGTTTATAGAAGATTATTGATTATTAGCTTCCCATTGCTTGGCTTTGTGGATCAGTGGCGTAATGGTTGAGCCTTGAATGAGAATCGAAAATACAACGACGGCATAGGTCATCACCAAAATGATTTCTCTGACATCAATGTTCTTCTCCGGGATAACGATAATCCCTGCCGGGATAGCCATTGCCATCGCCAGGGCAAGGCCGCCACGTAATCCGCCCCAGGTCAGGATTTTCACCGAGAGAGGATTGTATTGCCGGTAGCGCTCGAATCCCATATACGAAAACTTGATACTTAGATAGCGGCTGAACAGTACCAGTGGAACAGCGATAACCATCAACACCCAGTCTTCCTGATGGAAACTGAACTGCAGCATGCTCATACCGATCAGAAGGAACAGAACGCCATTGAGGAACTCATCGACCAGTTCCCAGAAGTGGTCGAGGTGATCCTCACTCTCTTTGGAAAAACCAATATAGCGAGTCCAGTTACCGATCATGATGCCGGAAACGACCATCGCCAGCGGTCCTGAAACATGAATAACATCAGCAAATACATAACCGGCAGTGGGAATACCTAAAGTCAGGAGGAGCTCCATAGAGTGGTCATCGGTGGCGCTGATGAGGTAATGGAAGAGTAAGCCAAGTAAAAAGCCATAGACGATTCCTCCAATAGCCTCCTGTACAAATAGCTGACCCACACCAAGCACGGTTGGCGCCTCATTGCCGAAAGCAATGGTGAACAAGGTAACGAAAATAACGAGGCCAAAGCCATCATTGAAAAGGGATTCACCTTCGATTTGTGTTGAGATGCGTCTCGGTGCATCGAGCTTTTTCACAATAGCTAACACTGCGATTGGATCGGTAGGTGATATGAGTGAGCCAAAGATTAAGCAGTAAATAAGATCAAACTGAATGCCGAGAAGCTGGCAGATCCCCCAGAGAGAAAAACCAATGAAGAATGTCGAAAACAGGGTTGCTGCCAGGGCAAGCACTGTGATTTCCCATTTTTGATCTTCGAGGTTGGGAAGTTTAATCCCTAATCCACCGGCAAAAAGTAAAAAGCCCAGGATCCCTTTTAGCAGAAAGCTCTCGAAGTTAATTTCGCCAAGCTGTTCGGCGGCAATATCTTCTAGATGAAACCAGCCGCTCTGTCCTGCGATAACGATACCCAGTGACAATACCAATGCCCCGGCAGTAATGGCGATAGTGGTTTGCATTTTTCCTATTTTGCTGTTTATAAATGCAATGATCATTGCAGCAGCAGCAAGGAAGCAGAGGGTGCTATAGACCGACATGCATAAACCTCAATATGGTTAAAAGTAAAGTATTAAATTGTGACAAAATATAAATCCATCACGCAGCGATAGCTATAGAAAACTTTCCTAGATTCTGGTTTTGTTTTGATAGAGAAAACAAGTTTAGACGTCTAGATTTCCATATGGACTATGGTAGGATGTTATTCAGCTGTAAAAATAGATAAGGGAAGTAGTGTGGTGTTAAAGGGCAAGGAATTATTACAGAAGCGACTAGAACAGCAGATCCTGATCATTGATGGTGGTATGGGCACCATGATCCAGGGCTACAAGCTGGAAGAAGCGGATTATCGTGGTGAGCGGTTTGCAGACTGGCACTCAGATCTCAAAGGCAATAACGATCTATTGGTACTGACACAGCCCCAGTTGATCAAAGATATCCACTTGTCTTATTTAGAGGCCGGTGCAGATATTCTGGAAACCAACACCTTTAACGCAACTACCATTGCGATGGCTGACTATGACATGGAAAGCCTGAGCGCAGAGATCAACCTTGAGGCTGCACGCCTTGCCCGTCAGGCAGCAGACGAATGGACAGCAAAAACACCGGATAAGCCGCGTTTTGTTGCCGGTGTCCTGGGCCCGACCAACCGCACATGTTCTATCTCGCCGGATGTTAACGATCCCGGTTTTCGAAATGTTACCTTTGATCAATTGGTCGAGGCCTACTCAGAGTCTACCCGAGCGTTGATTGAAGGCGGCTCTGATCTAATTCTGATCGAAACGATCTTTGATACCCTGAATGCTAAAGCCTGTTCATTTGCTGTCGAGAGTGTTTTTGAAGAACTTGGCTTTGAATTGCCAGTAATGATCTCGGGCACGATCACCGATGCCTCCGGACGGACACTCTCCGGTCAGACTACCGAGGCATTTTATAACTCGCTCCGTCATGTTAAGCCGATTTCCTTTGGTTTGAACTGTGCTCTGGGACCAGATGAGCTCCGTCAGTATGTTGAAGAATTATCCCGTATTTCTGAATGCGCTGTTTCTGCGCACCCGAATGCTGGTTTGCCCAATGCTTTTGGTGAATATGATCTGAGCCCGGAAGATATGGCAGAGCACATTAAAGAGTGGGCTCAGAGTGGCTTTTTGAACCTTGTCGGTGGCTGTTGTGGTACTACTCCCGAGCATATCCGACAGATGGCTGAAGTAACGCGTGATGTGACCCCTCGCCAACTTCCGGATATCCCTGTTGCATGCCGGTTGTCTGGTCTTGAACCGTTGACCATAGAAGCCGACACCTTGTTTATCAACGTCGGTGAGCGAACCAATGTAACGGGCTCTGCACGTTTTAAGCGGCTGATCAAAGAAGAGCTCTATGATGAAGCGCTGGAAGTAGCCCGTCAGCAGGTCGAAGCCGGTGCACAGATCATCGATATCAACATGGACGAAGGGATGCTGGATGCAGAAGCGGCAATGGTTCGTTTCCTCAATTTGTGCGCTACTGAACCCGAGATATCGAAAGTTCCGATCATGGTCGATTCTTCCAAGTGGGAAGTGATTGAGGCTGGCTTGAAGTGTGTTCAGGGTAAAGCCATCGTTAACTCCATTTCGCTCAAGGAAGGGAAAGACAAGTTTGTTTCCCAGGCCAAGTTGATCCGCCGCTATGGTGCTGCAGTTATCGTCATGGCGTTTGATGAGGTTGGTCAGGCTGATACCCGCGAGCGGAAAATTGAAATCTGTACCAATGCTTACCGGGTCTTGGTCGATGAGGTGGGCTTCCCACCAGAAGATATCATTTTCGACCCGAACATTTTCGCTGTTGCGACAGGGATTGAAGAGCATAACAACTACGCGGTGGATTTCATTGAGGCTGTGGGTGATATCAAGCGGACGCTACCACATGCCATGGTTTCTGGCGGGGTTTCCAACGTCTCTTTCTCGTTCCGGGGCAATAACCCGGTGAGGGAGGCCATTCATGCCGTTTTCTTGTATCACTGTTTCAAGAACGGCATGGATATGGGGATCGTCAACGCCGGTCAGTTGGCTATCTATGATGATCTGCCGGATGAGCTTCGAGAAGCTGTTGAAGATGTTGTGCTTAACCGTCGTGATGATAGTACCGAAAGATTGCTGGATATTGCGGATAAGTACCGTGATAGCGGAACGGTAGAGGATGACCGTAGTGCGCAGGAATGGCGTGGCTGGGATGTCGAGAAGCGACTGGAGCATGCGCTGGTCAAAGGCATTACCGAGTTTATTGTTGAGGATACGGAAGAAGCCAGAGCAAATGCAAGCAAGCCGCTGGAAGTGATTGAAGGTCCATTGATGGCTGGTATGAATGTCGTTGGCGACTTGTTCGGTGAAGGCAAGATGTTCCTGCCGCAGGTGGTGAAGTCAGCCCGAGTGATGAAGCAGGCTGTGGCCTACCTTGAACCGTACATTAATGCTGAAAAGCAGGCAGGGCAGAGCAACGGTAAAATCCTACTGGCAACCGTGAAGGGGGATGTACACGATATTGGTAAGAATATCGTCGGTGTGGTTTTGCAATGTAATAACTATGAAATTATCGACCTTGGCGTGATGGTCCCTTGCGATAAGATCCTGAAAGTAGCCAAGGAAGAAAATGTCGATATCATCGGTTTGAGCGGCCTGATCACCCCGTCGTTGGATGAGATGGTACATGTTGCCAAAGAGATGGAACGCCAGGGTTTTGATCTCCCGTTGCTGATTGGCGGGGCAACAACCTCCAAGGCACACACCGCGGTGAAAATTGAAGAGAATTACCATGCGCCGGTTGTCTATGTCTCGAATGCGTCACGGGCGGTCGGCGTTTGCTCGGCTCTGCTTTCTGATGAGCAGCGTCCTGCATTTGTCGAGCGTCTGGATAAAGAGTACGAAATAGTCAGGGATCAGCATGCTCGCAAAAAGCCGCGTACCGCACCTGTCACCCTGGAAGAAGCCCGTGCCAATAAGGTGAATATTGACTGGGCGGCCTATCAGCCTCCTGTACCGGCGAAAGGCGGTATCCATACCTTCACAGATTTCCCCGTGTCTACTTTGCGTGAGTATATCGACTGGACACCTTTCTTCATGACCTGGTCGCTCAGCGGTAAATACCCGACAATTTTGAGACATGAAGTTGTTGGCGAAGAAGCGCAGCGTCTGTTTGACGATGCCAATAAGCTACTGGATGAAATCGAGCAGACCGGCATGATCAAGGCCAACGGGGTCTGTGGGTTGTTCCCTGCCAATAATATTGGTGATGATATTGAAGTTTACACCGATGAGTCTCGTACCGAGGTCTTGACGACTTTGCGTGGCCTTCGTCAGCAGACGAAAAAGCCCAAAGGACCTAACTACTGCCTGTCGGATTATATTGCCCCGAAAGAAAGCGGAAAGGCGGATTGGATCGGCGCGTTTGCGGTCACTGGCGGGATCGGTGAATATGAGATCGCGGATCAGTTTAAGGCTAAGGGGGATGATTACAGTGCCATTATGATCCAGGCCGTTGCTGATCGCTTGGCAGAGGCATTTGCCGAATACATGCATAAAATGGTGCGAAAGGAAATTTGGGGTTATGCAGCGGATGAAGATCTGAATAACGAAGATTTGATCCGTGAGAAGTACCAGGGTAT
>NZ_JAKRFQ010000219.1 GCF_022347985.1 Photobacterium sp. OFAV2-7 | reverse complement strand
GAGCTGTTGCGCCAGCACCTCACGTCCGCTTCCCGTCGAGGCAAGCAATAAAATCGCATGGTGTAGACGCCCCTGCCCCAGTAGCTGCTGCCAGTTCTGCCATAGGATCTGTTGCCATGGGTAAAGCATACTATTGTTGCTCCAACCACGCAGCCAGCGCCAGGGAAATATCTGCAGTCACCGCATCCAGTGGCTGACTGGCATCAATAACAACCACGCTCGGATCATTCTCGGACAATTCGAGGAAGCGCGCGCGGGCGCGGTGGAAGAAATCGATATTCATCTGCTCGATACGATCCAGCTCACCCCGGCCGCGAGCGCGCTCCAGGCCAAGAACCGGATCAATATCCATATAGATGGTGAAATCCGGACGGAAGTCACCCAATACCGTATTGCGCAAATTCTCCATCAGATCGGTATCGAAGCCACGGCCTCCTCCCTGATAAGCCTGAGAGGACATGTCATGGCGATCACCTACCACCCAGCGACCTTCTGCCAGGGCAGGCTTTATGACGTTGTCAACCAACTGGATACGCGCTGCATACAGCAATAGCAACTCAGCCATATCGGTCAGTGGCTCATCAGGATGCCCTTCCTTGACCAAAGCCCGCATCTGCTCGGCAAGCGGTGTCCCGCCAGGTTCGCGCGTTAACTCCGGCGATTCGATCCCGTGCTCGGCCAATACTGCAGCGACCTGCTTGATTGCCGTACTTTTTCCCGCGCCTTCCAGGCCTTCAATTACAATAAATTTTCCAGTCATTATTTTTTCTTTAGTGTTCTTAGATATGCACGCACAGCGCGATTATGCTCGCTCAGCGTTTTAGAAAACTTGTGGCCGCCTTTGCCATCGGCAACAAAGTAATAGTAATTACTCTCTTGTGGCTTAACCGCAGCAAGCACCGAGGCCTTGCTTGGCATTGCTATCGGTGTCGGCGGCAAGCCAAAGATGGTGTAGGTGTTATAAGGTGTTGGGGTACGAAGATCGCGCTTGCGGATATTCCCCTTGTACTTATCCCCCATACCGTAAATCACCGTCGGATCGGTCTGGAGGCGCATATTCTTGTTGAGGCGATTCATAAATACTGACGATACGACAGTACGCTCGTCATCAACGGCCGTTTCCTTTTCGATAATAGATGCCATGATCAAGGCTTCATACGGTGTTTTCAGCGGAATGCTCTTGTCACGCGACTCCCAGGCATCATCGAGCAAACTGGTCATCTGGCGGTATGCACGCTTAAGCAATTCAAGATCGGTGGTTCCCGAAGTATAGTGGTAAGTCTCCGGCAACAAGTACCCCTCTAGCTTAGAGGTATCCGCACCAATCGCCTTGGCTATTTCGGCCTCGGACATACCGTCGGACTGATGGACAATCTCGGGAGCCGTACTCAGTTGCTCAAGCCAATCAGTAAACCTGTCGCCCTCGACCAGGGTAATCGCAAACTGGTGCTCCTTGCCTGATGCAATTAACGCCAGTACATCCCTGAGGGTGCCGCTATCAGGTATTTGATATGTCCCTGTTTTAATTCGTGTTAACTCTGGCTCAATACGGTAAATCCAACGAGTCCATTGCGATGCTGGTACGATTTGCTTGTCGACGAGCTGGTTTAGCAGACCACGAAAACTGGTACCCGGGCTGACCGTAATGAAAACATCTGCTTCATGCGTAACCGGTTGCTGCAGTGATGCCTTTACCTGCTGATATGACCAACCCAGTCCACCAGCAGCCATCACGCCCATCAGGACAACCGCTATTACCAACTTCTTTAACACGTATACAACCTCTTGTTTAACGCTTTCAGCGCAGTTCGCGCCGTAAATCGAATTCCGTTTATTTCTGTAACCGGCACCAACGCCATCAAGGCATTAGTAATAAAGACTTCATCAGCGCAAAGCAAGACATCAAGTGGCTTTTTGACAAACTCTATACAAAAGCCGCAGTCAGCAGCCAGTGCGATCACATGTGCCCGCATCACTCCATGGACACCGGACATATTCAGCTCTGGTGTGTAGAGCGTCTGACCTTTTCGCCAAAAAATATTCGATGCCGTTACTTCAACGACATTACCGTTGACATCCAGAACAACCGCATCCAGCCAACCTGCCTGCTCGGTTTCTTTTTTCAGCAATACCTGCTCAAGACGGTTCAGGTGCTTGAAACCTGCCAACATCGGAGCCAGTGCCAGCCGCTGACGGCAAACGCCCAGCGCAATGCCTTGCTCCTGCCACTGGGTATAGAGAGCCGGCCAGGCAAAATCAGAGATGATAACCTGAGTCGCGTTGCAACCTGACGGGCTGTACCCTCGGCCGCCCGCGCCGCGGCTTATCAGTACCTTCACTCCCCCTTTGTCCGGGTAGTTTTCCGCTAGCCTATGCACCAGGTCAGTGAGCTGCAGCCAGTCCGGCTCAGCGATAGCGAACGCTGCAACATTTTTCTTCAATCGCTGCAGATGCAACGACCACAGTCTTGGCTTACCGAGCTCAACGAGAATGGTCGTAAAGCAGCCATCACCATACTGCATAGCCCGATCGGTGACTGCAACATCACTTTTCTCTACGCCGTTTACCAATATCATTCCGATATCTACCCAATCTCAAGCCACAGAATAAGTCACAACTAAAAAGTACCAAAAAAAAACGGCCCGGTGCAAAACACCAGGCCGCTCAATGATAACAGGTTATCGTTAGATTTTCTTAAATAGCAGCGAACCGTTTGTACCGCCGAAGCCGAACGAGTTACACAGTGCATATTCAAGATTAACCTGACGTGCTTCACCTGGAACATAATCCAGATCACAGCCTTCATCAGGGTTGTCCAGGTTGATTGTTGGCGGAACAACCTGATCAACCAGTGTCATTGCAGTGATGATGGCTTCAACAGAACCAGCCGCACCCAGCAGGTGGCCCGTCATTGACTTGGTAGAAGAAACCAGTACTTTATCAGCCGCTGCACCCATAGCACGCTTGATACCAAGGGTTTCTGCTACATCACCAGCTGGTGTTGAAGTACCGTGCGCATTCACATAACCGATTTCTTCAGCATTGATACCCGCATCACGGATCGCAGCTTCCATCGCCAGTGCACCACCAGAACCGTCTGCACTTGGTGAAGTCATGTGGTACGCATCACCACTCATACCAAAGCCGACTAGCTCTGCATAAATTTTCGCACCACGCGCTTTGGCGTGCTCGTATTCTTCAAGCATCATCATACCGGCACCATCACCCAGTACGAAACCGTCGCGATCTTTATCCCACGGACGAGAGGCTGCTTGAGGATCATCATTTCGAGTAGACAGTGCTTTCGCCGCAGCGAAGCCACCCATACCTAGCGGAGTTGATGCTTTTTCTGCACCACCAGCTAGCATTGCATCTGCATCGCCGTAAGCAATCATACGCGCAGCATGGCCAATGTTGTGAAGGCCAGTTGTGCATGCCGTAGAAATAGCGATGTTCGGACCACGAAGACCATGCATAATAGACATGTGGCCTGCGATCATGTTTACAATCGTTGACGGAACAAAGAACGGGCTAATCTTGCGCGGACCTTTTTCCATCAGTGACAGATGGTTAGCTTCAATAAGACCTAGACCACCAATGCCAGAACCGATAGCCACACCAATACGTGGGGCGTTTTCTTCAGTCACTTCAATGCCAGAGTCTTTTAACGCCTGTACGCCTGCTGCAATGCCGTATTGAATGAACAAGTCCATTTTGCGGGCATCTTTTTTGGTCATGTATTCTTCACAGTTGAAGTCTTTGACCATGCCAGCAAAACGAGTAGCAAATGCGCTAGCATCAAAATGTTCGATATTGCTAATACCGCTAGTGCCGGCCAGTAGAGCTTTCCATGAAGACTCAACAGTATTGCCAACCGGTGATAGCATACCCATGCCAGTAACAACTACGCGACGCTTTGACACGATTAATTTCTCCGGGAATTGAGGATAAAACAGGTTTAGAAATAAAATCAGGCGGTCATGGTGACCGCCTGGAGGGAGTTCTTAATTACTCAGATGCGCCAACAACGTAGTCGATAGCAGCTTGAACTGTAGTAATTTTTTCAGCTTCTTCGTCTGGAATCTCAGTATCGAATTCTTCTTCAAGAGCCATTACTAGTTCAACAGTATCTAGAGAATCAGCACCTAGATCGTCAACGAAAGAAGCTTCGTTTTTAACTTCTGCTTCGTCTACGCCCAGTTGCTCAACAATGATTTTTTTTACGCGTTCTTCGATGTTGCTCATTAATCTATTTCCTTAAAACAAGAATTCGCTAATGCGATTTGCTGTAGTTTATTCATTACTGCAAAAGTTGCAATACTCAACACGCTGGTCAAACCACGATTTTCGGTGAAAACAAGATGAGTTTGACTTGTGTCATCAAGTTATGCAACTTTTTTGTTTAAATCATGTACATGCCGCCGTTAACATGCAGTGTTTCGCCGGTTACATAACCAGCATCTTCTGATGCCAAAAATGCGACCGCTGCCGCAATTTCACGCGGATCACCCAAACGACCTGCAGGAACACCTGCAAGTGTAGCAGCACGCTGCTCATCGTTCAGGGCTTTGGTCATATCTGTTTCGATAAATCCAGGTGCAACAGCATTCACTGTAATGCCACGTGATGCAACTTCACGCGCCATCGACTTGGTAAAGCCAATCAAGCCTGCTTTTGCTGCCGCATAGTTAGTCTGACCGGCATTACCCATAGTACCAACCACAGAGCCGATGCTGATGATACGACCGTGACGCTTTTTCATCATCGCGCGCAGTACAGCCTTAGACAGACGGAAGATAGACGTCAGGTTAGTATCCATGATGTCCTGCCACTCGTCATCTTTCATACGCATTAGCAGATTGTCACGTGTAATACCCGCGTTGTTGACCAAAATATCAACGTCGCCGTACTCCGCTTTGATTTCTTTCAGTACAGATTCAATCGACTCAGGAGATGTCACGTTCAGTGCCATACCTTTACCGTTGTCACCCAAGTATGCGCTGATAGCTTCCGCGCCGCTTTCCGATGTCGCGGTACCAATTACTGTCGCACCACGTTCAACCAGAATTTCTGCAATTGCACGGCCGATACCACGGCTTGCACCTGTTACCAGAGCAATTTTACCTTGCAGGCTCATTGTCATTCCTCTTCTATAAATAGTGGGTGGCCCAATGTGTTCTGTTTCAGCCTAACCCGCCAGAGGCAGGTAGCGTTCAGAAGCAGGCCACCGCCTTACTTGGCAGCGTCCAGGCTAGCCGGATCGTTGACAGCAGCACTACCAAGTGCGCGATTAATACGTTTTGTCAGGCCGGTAAGTACTTTACCCGGTCCCATTTCAAGCAGTTGCTCGATACCTTCTTCCGCCATACGCTCAACAGACTCAGTCCAGCGAACAGGTCCGTATAGCTGCTTAACCAATGCCTGCTTGATTGCCGAAGGATCAGTTTCTGTTGCCACATCGGCGTTGTTGATCACCGGAATAGAAGGCGCAGTGAATTCAACATTTTCCAGCGCTACTGCTAATTTGTCAGCAGCAGGCTTCATTAGTTCACAGTGAGACGGTACAGAAACCGGCAATGGCAGAGCACGCTTAGCGCCAGCTTCTTTACACAGTACATTGGCACGCTCAACCGCTTCTTTATTACCCGCGATAACTACCTGGCCCGGTGAGTTAAAGTTCACCGGAGAAACAACCTGGCCTTCAGCGGCTTCTTCACACGCTTTGGCAATGGCATCATTATCTAGACCGATAATCGCCGACATTGCACCAACACCTGCTGGTACGGCTTCTTGCATTAGCTGGCCGCGAAGCTCTACCAGTTTCACCGCTTCTTTGAAATCGATAACGCCAGCACAGACCAGTGCTGAATATTCACCCAGGCTGTGGCCAGCAAGTACCGCTGGTTGTTCACCGCCCTGCTCTTGCCATACACGCCAAATCGCAACAGAGGCAGTCAGCAGTGCAGGCTGAGTACGGTGGGTCTGGTTTAGATCTTCTGCAGGACCATTCTGGACAAGTGCCCATAGGTCATAGCCCAGAGCTTCAGATGCTTCGGCAAAAGTTTGCTTAACAACATCAAACTGCTCAGCCAGCTCAGCTAGCATACCAACAGCCTGAGAGCCCTGTCCCGGGAATACAATCGCGAACTTAGACATTCGAGAATCCTTATTCGTTATTACTGATTATTCAGTGTATTGACGAGCTATCCGCTGTGAAATACAAGCTGCTAACCACAAGCCGGCACGCGGCAATAAAGCAGAAAGCGAATAGCTACAAATTAATTTAATGCGTATCAGCGGCTTAATCTAATTCTTTGCTCGAATCAGAATTTCACCAATGCAGAGCCCCAAGTGAAACCACCACCGAAAGCTTCAAGCAACAAAGTCTGGCCACGCTGGATCCGACCGTCACGAACAGCTTCATCCAGAGCCGTCGGAACCGTTGCCGCAGATGTGTTGCCATGACGATCTAGGGTTACCACCACTTGATCCATCGACATCGACAGTTTCTTCGCCGTTGCCGAGATAATACGCAGGTTCGCCTGGTGTGGTACCAGCCAGTCT
>NZ_JAKRFQ010000218.1 GCF_022347985.1 Photobacterium sp. OFAV2-7 | reverse complement strand
ACAGGCTCATCTAAAATAACGCCTTCTACACCAGTAACTGAATTTTTGAAATCTTTTATAGGGCTATATCCCGTACTCACCTCATTTATTACGAAACACATTGAAGCCATATATCTCTTCGATTTTTTTCCTACAGCACTAATTACCCAAATAATTCCACCTTCTGAACCTTCCACATTATTATTGGTATAAGCGGTTAAAAGCCCGATATCTTTTACTGATTTGCCAATTTTCTCTTCATTGTGATAGACAAAAATATTAATCATCGTGCATCTCCATTATTAGACGAAAGGTCTTGATTCTTAATTAAACGGCATTGACAACAAATTTTGCCAAGCGCGCCATAGTTAATACTTATATTCATTTAACTTTATTGAACTTAAGCTTTTGTCTTCCCGCG
Organism: Photobacterium sp. OFAV2-7; assembly: GCF_022347985.1. Taxonomy (GTDB): domain Bacteria; phylum Pseudomonadota; class Gammaproteobacteria; order Enterobacterales; family Vibrionaceae; genus Photobacterium. Next base: position 6,171 of record NZ_JAKRFQ010000218.1, on the reverse strand, counting down.
CGGGAGCGCAACTTTTTGCAGCATTTTTTTCTGGAATAATCAGTAACACCCCATTATCCCAAGCCTGACGCTACAGATAACGCAAAAGGTGCTCGGTTTTCAGGAGTAACACAACCTTTATACAGGCTGTACGCGGCAAAATTTTGGTCGGCAAACTAAAGGCGTGTGAAACTTCAGCTAATTCATGAACTGCTAAAATAGCAAACTCACTGACACTGTTCTGTCCAGTGACGAGTCAGGGTGATCTGCTCTGACTCACCTTTACCCCTTCCCTTCTTAATGTAATTACTTGGTTGCAGCTCACGCCAGCGAGTTTGTGATATTTATTCTTATCTCGACCAGATAATCAGTGGTGCTCGGAAACTTCCAGAACCTTTCAAACACACCAAGCCTAGCTTTGTCTAATATTTGCATATCCATGCAAATGTCACCTCAAAACTTTACCTAGTCGACTTATCAGATTTCTTACTTCAGGTAAGTAGCGATCCTCGTGGTGTGTTACAATCCATTGATCATGTCCAAGTTCATCAATTATGTTTCCTACACGCTGAAGCTGTGGCTCTGCGTCTCCTATAAAGGTTGGAAGAAGTGCAATACCCTTATCCTCAAGAGCGAGGTCGAGACTATTTCTCGGTATACTGACTTCACAAATCGAATGGCTACTAACAAAACGATCGAGCCAACGCCCCGAAGGGGTATCCGACTGTACCTTTATCCATATTTCAGGAGCTTCTTTAGTTGAATAGGGGGCAAACTCAACTCTTTTCAATTTACGGCAAACCAAAGTTTCATCAGTAGGCCTGCTATTCCGAATACCAATGACGGCCTCTCTGTGGGATATATCCAGTATTTTTTCTGTGGAAATAAAGCGTATTAAAGTATCATCTAGAGTTCCTGAAAACTGGTCAATATTTTTTATTAAGAATAGTGTAGTCCATGTACCCGCAGAGATTTTGACTAACGGCTTATTGTTTCGTGAACTTGTGCCTGTGAGTGTTGTTATTTGTGACTCAATCACAGTTAGTTCTTTTAACAATTTTTCTCCATCGGCTAGTAACTCATATCCGCGATCATGCCGAACAAACAACTCCTTTCCCAAACTCCTTTCAAGCGCGTGCATTCTTCTACCCAGTGTAGCAGGGCTACGCTGGCTTGATTTTGCTGCGGCTGACAGACCTCCTTCTCTTGCAACCGAAAGGAATAGTTGCAGATCGTTCCAGTTTACGCCCATTTCATTCATGAAAAGACCTTTGCATATTGTTTTATTGCTGAAATTACATTGTCTTGTAATCTTTAAAGCATTCAAAGGAAGTAGTGTTCTTTTTGCCTTAAACATCACAAGTAACTAACTGTTAAGGAGTGATAATAATGAATATTGGACTTGGAACGGCTGGCTTTGGGACATCAATCCCTGAGTCGCAAGCATATGAGATTATGAGTACCTTTGTTGAATGCGGTGGAACAATAATCGATACTGCAAACAACTATGCATTTTGGGCTGGAAAAGGAGGTGAAAGCGAAATAGTTATCGGTAACTGGCTTAGAACTAAAAATAGAGAGCAAATCGAAGTTCATACAAAAATTGGAGCACAACCTCTTGATGGTAAGAACTTTGATACAGTAGAAGGCTTAAGCAAAGCTTCTATAGAAAGCGCGGTGGAAGCATGTCTGAAGCGTTTATCAACTACTTATATTGATGTTTTGTATGCTCATATTGATGACATATCGACACCTTTATTAGAAACATGGTCTGCACTTAGTTCCTTGGTTCGCTATGGTGTAGTTAAGCGACTTGGAATTTCTAATTTTCTCTTATCACGAATCTCGGAGTTGCAAAATATAATAAACATCCATGGCTTAACGCCTGTCAGCTACGCACAGTACCGTCATACGATAATAGAACCGCATAAAGGGGCTGACTTGGGGGTACAAATCTGTTTTAATGCAGAGATTATCAGTGTGTTAAGAAAAGAAAATCCAAACATTAAGCTTGTAGCTTACTCACCGCTTCTAGATGGAGCCTTTGAATTAAGTAGAACTCTACCAGATAGCTACGACAGCGAAGCAAATAAATACATAGTGAAGAAGATACGAGAAGAAGCCCGAAGCTATGGTATAAGCCCATCAGCATTAGTATTAAAAAAGATCTCAGATGAAGGGCTAATGCCTTTGACGATGACAGGTAAGGTCGATCGATTAAAAGGAAACATGCAACTTTTTTGTAATAGTCAGCAGGTTTAGCTATAGATGGCTTTTATGCGCATTTTTGTCCATTTCCGTGCAAGGCGACTATCTCCAGAAGCGGTGGTCGCTTAGGCTTTGCGATACTTTTACTAATTCATCAGTTACTAATTTAGAAAAGACGCTGACAAACTTTTGTCCAAAAGTTTGTTACGCGGGGTTATGGTTGTATGTGGTTATGGTTGTATGATCCAAAGGAGTAGCTATAAGGAAGAGGGCTTTCTCGTATAGCTTAGCGCTGGCTATCATCAAAATGTCGAGATTTGCTTTGATCGAGTTGATGGGATAGTTGAGAATTTTTGGGTGATTTTCTCAGGTTTTGGTTAGAGAAAGGGCTTTTTGTTGAGAAAGTTCTGAATCCATTGAGATTACTGGCTTTTCTCATGTTTCATAAAAACAAAAATTAATTCTTGTTGGTTATAAACCATCCTTCGCGGAGCTAGGCTACACAAGGCTTTTCAAAGGCTTAAGTCACTAGGTGTGGTCAATAAACCTCTATTAATGTCCATATTATGAATCTGCGTGGACATTTTGTGGACACTATTGTGTCCACAGTTAGAGGTTGGAAAGAGGGTTTTTCGTGACCACATCTTCGAGGTGATCAGGGGCTAGGTGGGCATAACGCATCGTTTGTTTTATGTCGCTATGGCCCAAGGTGCGTTGCAGCGCAATGATGTTGCCACCGTTGATCATGTAGTAAGACGCAAAGGTGTGGCGCAGAACGTGGGCGGCTTGCTGCTTTAGTCGTGGAACATGTTTTACAATGAAGCGATACACTGTCGAATAGCCAATGTTGAACAGCGGCCCTGAACCTTCCTTGTAAATCACATCATACAGCTCAGGACTGATGGGTACTGAGCGATTCTTTTTGCCCTTCGTCTGGGTGAACGTCACCTTGTATTTAGTAAGCTGTGATCCGGTTAAGCTGGCACTTTCACGAAAACGGCCACCTGTAGCCAAGCACAGTTTAATTACTTTGTGTAAGTCTTCATGATGTGTGTGAGCTTCTGCCGCACTAATTAACGTACGCATTTCATCTTTGGTCAAAAACTCCATTTCACTTTCGTGTAGCTTGAACTGACGAACAGAAGAAAGGGGATTTGGCCCTTTCCACTCTTCCATTCGAATAAGCTCAACAATCACCGCATTAAGCAGGTCTTGTTCGTTGTTACAGGTACGGAATGAAATTTCAACTTTGCGCCCGTTCAGGTCGGGAATGTCACCGGCTAATCTTGCAGTGCGGTATTCGGTGAACATTTTGGCGGTGAGCTTGTGGTAAAGTGGGTCGCCCATGCCTAGCGCCATCACCTTCAATTTGTTGAAGGTGTATTTGGCATGGGTCAGTGATTGGCCGTGACGTTCGTGCCATACATCAATCATATCCAACAGGCTACGGCGTTCAGCTTTTTCACCCAGCCAAGGTTTGTCCTCGGCTTCGAGCATGGTGAACTTTTCAAAGGCAAGCGCCTCGCCTTTAGTGGCGAAGCGCTTACGGATCCGTTTACCGTTCCGGCCTTGTGGGCGGCAGTCACAGAGCCAGGACTTTTTACTGCCGTCTTTCAGGTTTCGGATTGTCATCTGAAACCTAATTACTTAATCCAGAGAGAAACATTTTTGTTCGTGTGCAATGTTGTATGATGCGGTTTACTTTTTTAAGGTCTTCATCCCTTTTGGGCGACCCAAAATCACCACCCGTTGCGATGTCAAAAATAGTACTAGCAAATAGTTTGAGTTCATCATCTGTACTGTTTTTTAACTTGTTATTAGGCAGGAAAAAGTAGTTATGTGGGATGTTATCAACGATTTTTGCGCCACATTGTCTCAAAAGCTTGGCACTAGAAACAATACGCATCTCTTGAATGGCATTTTTTTTCCGATGGCGCTTTTGGTAAGGGTACAACCAATATACTGTGGCTACTTTTTCAAAAGAGTCAAGAGCGACAAGATACTCATCGACAACAGAGTTTAACTTCTTTCTCTCATCAACTCGCCACCAATATAGTACGTTAAATATGAATGCAGCAATTACAGAAGATAACGAGCCAACCAAAGCCACAGGATAGGAACCATCAGGGATGCCGCTCAATGTGGTATTAATTGTTTCCAGCTGTGTTTGGAGCTGCGCTATGTTGATAGAAAGGTTGTTTAAGCCTTCGAGGTTTGTAATCGTCATATCACCTGAGATAGTTGTGGGTATATCAAAGGTGATATGTGTTACGGACGGAGGATTTTGAACCTCAACAATGATAGGCGGCTTTTCTATAGGTATCATTGAGCTGGTCTTGTTGAAATGTATTTCTCTGAGCCAAATTCGGCTTCATCGATGTACTGTATGATTTTTTCCTTGTAGAAAGAAAAATCATCATCGTCGTACTTAAAGTCAATTTTGTCTTTTAGAGCACTTGCTTGCATGTAACCGTAGGTTACGATTCCTGCAAATCCTTCTGTCAGGAATGATGAGCCATAGCCCTCAACACCATCGTCAAGGATGAAGATGATTTTTTCATTATTTTTCAGCTCTGCTAGTAAACTGCGAAAGTGAACTTCACGAAACTCTTCACCACTGCGTTTTTTTGTGTCGGAGTAAAAACGACCAGATGGATCATCAGAGAACTGTTTGCCGATATTAAATATGCTCATAATAAATCCCATGATTAAAGAATTACGCTCCAGATTAACAATGTACCCTGAATCGGTAGTTTTGAACGTGAAGTCGTCGAACGCTCTTCACCATTTTCTAATGTAAATTTGTAGTGGCCTCTGCCACTTAGAATCGAGAGTCGACCGCTTTCTCTTTTTTTAATGAATTCTAATAGATCGTGAAGCCCTTTACCACGATCAGCTCGTCCAGTTCGCGTTCTACCAACTTCAACTGCTGCTTTTAGAAGAACTTCATCTTTCCTACGCTCGCCTGCTTCAAATGAGGATAGATACTCAAAAACTTTCTCCTTTACTTTAGATGTTGGGAGTTTTTTTGGAATTCCAACCCCTTGGTCATAAAAGGCAACTTTTAACTCTTTGGTTCGTTCACTGTACGAGCCTGTAAGAAACCAGTTCTTCATCATGCTTCGCTGAAATTCAGTCTCAGGGTATGCGTGGTGAGAAACGTTCGTGATAGCTTCATCAAGCCCGCTGTGAAGAAATGTCCACTTTTGAATTTTATCTCCAACTATCGCAGAAATACCATCCTTTAGTTGTTTCGTTTTTCCTTCATCACCACACAGACCTTTGATGTATCTTACTAGCCTTTTATCTGAGACTTTACCTACTTTGCAAGGTGGCTTTTGCGGTTTGTTTTCGAACAGGTCAAAAAAGCCCAAATCGTGTAATTGCCCATAAATATCATCATTCCAGCACTTTATTTGTGGTTTTAACTTGTTTCTAATGGAGTCTTCCCAGTTGGAAATCTCCGCAGTAAGACATAGTGCAGCTGGAGTAGAAATCGACTTGAGGTGGTCAAAGTTAACACTTGCGAGATGGTATGCTCCTCGGGGAAGTAGTCTACCTTTATTTCTTCTGAACAGAGTTACTAACTCAATAATCGCATTTAAATGCTGGACAGTAACATCATAGTTTTTGTCGAAATCCATGACTTCTGGAAGATGGATGATGATACCGTTTTTGCGATTTTTTAGTTTTTGGTGCCTTAATCCATTCTTTATCTCACGATCAATAAAATCATTTACAGGCCTGTAATCAATTCTATTAATCCAGCAAGCTTTTGATGAGGATACAACTTCTCGAATCCCTTGCTTTCGATGCTTTATACCTGTGAGTACATCTAGCCTTCGTTGTTTTATGGTTATTTTTTTCATTATTAGTGACTTATTTCTTCTTCATTTCCATAGCCACACGGCCAAGCACTTTGATGTCATCCTCTGACACTTCAATAGTTGAGCTGCCGAATGCGATAGCTAGCTTCTTACCTGG
>NZ_JAKRFQ010000217.1 GCF_022347985.1 Photobacterium sp. OFAV2-7 | reverse complement strand
CCGTATTACGAAAAGAGCAAACCGCCGATCTCAAGCTAACCAATATCTCGGTACTTGATCTCGTCAACGGTGAAATATCTCCCAGCCCCATTGTGATCGATCAAGGCTATATTGCCGCTATCGGCCCTGAAGCAGAAGAGCTAACGGCTACACGAACCGTCGACTGCAAGGGCCAGATTGCCGTACCGGGATTTATCGACGGCCACATGCATGTCGAAACCTCGACCATGACGCCGTTCGAGTTCGAGCGCACCACCTTACCGCTCGGTACCACCAGCATCGTCTGTGATCCCCATGAGCTCGTTAACGTAATGGGAAAACCGGGGATCGAGTGGTTCCTTCGCTGCAGCGAGATGATGCGACAGAACATGTTCGTTCAGGTGAGCTCCTGTGTACCCGCCGTTGCCGGACTGGATATCAACGGCAGCGACTTCACAGTGGAAGAAATGCGCGCCTACCTCGACCACCCGCATGTACTGGGACTGGCCGAAGTCATGGACTACCCGGCGGTTCTTAATGGTAGTCCTATCATGCTAGATAAGCTTGAAGCATTTAGCTCGTTGAATATCGACGGGCATTGCCCCTTGCTCAGCGGCCGGGAACTCTCGGCCTATGTTGCCAGCGGCATCCAGAACTGCCATGAAACCACCAACTACCAGGAAGGAAAAGAAAAGCTGGCCAAAGGCATGGCGGTGATCATGCGCGAAGGGTCGGTAGCCAAAAACCTTGATGCACTGGCCCCACTGATCACTGAGTTCAGCTCACCACTGTGTCTGCTTTGTACCGATGATCGTAATCCTCACGAAATTGCCAAAGAAGGTCATATCGACTACATGGTCAGACGGCTTATCCAGCACCATAAGATCAAGCCTCATTTGGCCTACCGAGTCGCGTCATGGTCAGCAGCCCGGCACTTTGGCCTACGTCGGCTGGGACTGCTGGCTCCGGGTTACAAAGCTGATATCAATTTGGTCAACACAATTGAGCAGGTTGATATTCAGCGGGTACTGATCGGCGGACAGTTTGTCGACGAGCTGCACCTTGCCGAGTCAGTAGCGACCAAGCTAGATGCCTCTGTTCCCCCTTTGCAACCTACCCTGAAACATAAAGCGGTAACAGAAGAAGAACTGGCAATTCCCCTGACAGACGGTAACTACCATGTGATTGAGATCATCAAGAACGAGCTGCTGACCAATCACCTCGTTTGTCACTTTGACGGTCAGCAGTTTGATCGTGAAGGCATTAACAAGCTGGCTGTTGTCGAGCGATACGGTCACCAGCTGCCACCCGCCAAGGGGCTGATAACAGGGTTTAGTCTCAACCAGGGGGCGATTGCAACCAGCGTCGGCCATGACTCGCACAATATCGTCGCTATTGGTGCCGATGAGCACAGCATGGCTATCGCTATCAACCACTTGCTCGCAATCGGTGGAGGCTATTGTGTGGTGCAAGACGGGAAGGTCTCTGCCGATCTCAAGCTTCCGCTGGCTGGGATCATGAGCCTCGACAGCTCAGAGGTCATAACAACGCAGATTGTTGCCCTCAAGCAAGCCTCGCAAGCAATCGGCGTCGAGGTTGCCGAGCCGTTTGTTCAAATGAGCTTCCTCGCCCTGCCCGTGATCCCGTCGTTGAAGATGACAGTAAAAGGTCTGGTAGATGTCGATAAGTTCGAGCTCATCGACCTTCGGCAGGAAGCACCGCAAACCGCTGCCACTCACTAAAAACATAAATCAGTGACAGGCATTAGCGACATTCATAGGAAATAAACGTACAGGAAAGTGTAAAAGAAAACAGGTCAGCCAATATCATTGGCTGACCTGTTTAATACAGACTTCAAATTTTAGATTAGCTTAGTTTGTCTCAGTTCCTTTAGAGAAAGCCAATCCCTTCTCGCCTTCCTTGCTGAAATCCTTGATTTCACCCGACTGTACACGAGCAATGAATGACTGCAGCTCTTTCTTCACAACCGGCATCAGGAAGTACAGACCGATGATGTTGAAGATAGACATAGCGAAGATAGCAGCATCCGAGAAGTCGATTACCGCACCGAAGCTAACGCTGGCACCGACAACCACAAAGCAGCAGAACATTACTTTGTAGGCCAGCTCAGTACCTTTGCCTTCACCGAACAGGTAAGTCCAGGCTTTCAGACCATAGTAAGACCAGGAAATCATGGTTGAGAAGGCAAACATCACGACTGCCACAGCCAGAACATACTGGAAGATATCAGCCGTTTGGGTAAATGCCGCCGCTGTCAGGTTAACACCGCTCAGCTCACCGTTGTTCATACCCGAAATAGTGATAACCAGTGCTGTCATTGTACAAATCACAACAGTATCAATGAATGGTTCCAGTACCGATACCAGACCTTCAGTTACAGGCTCCTTAGTTTTAACCGCTGCGTGCGCAATCGCCGCCGAACCTACACCCGCTTCGTTAGAGAAAGTTGCACGTTTCATACCCTGGATAAGTGCACCGATGAAACCACCTGCTACACCAGCTCCTGTAAACGCGCCTTCAATGATTTGACCGAACGCATCACCAATCAGCGAAGCATTGGCTACCAGAACAATCAGCGACATACCAACATAAATCAGTGCCATCGCAGGAACCAGCTTACCAGTTACTCGAGCAATCGACGGCATACCACCGATGATTACTGATGCCACCATACCGGCAAGAATAAGACCTGTTACCCAACCATAACCTTCTGGCAAGCCAAGCGTCTGGACAATCATTGCATTAGCTTGGTTACCCTGGAACATGTTACCGCCGCCCAGTGCACCCAGAATCGTCATAATCGCAAAGCCAACAGCCAGGCCTTTACCCAGACCGCCGAAGCCTCGCTCTTTCAAACCTCGGCTCAGGTAGTACATTGGACCACCCGACACATCGCCATTTGGCAGTTCATTACGGTATTTAACACCCAGGGTACACTCACAGAACTTCGAGGCCATACCCAACAGGCCACACAGGATCATCCAGAATGTTGCACCCGGACCACCAATCGCCAGCGCCGCACCCACACCGGCAATGTTACCCAAACCGACCGTACCAGACAGTGCGGTTGCCAGCGCCTGGAAATGCGAAACCTGACCCGGCTCCTTGTTGTTCGGATCAGTAAAGTCTCCTTTGACGATTTTCACAGCCAAGCCAAAACGCTTGAACTGCACAAAACCGAAATACAGCGTGAAGATAATCGCAGCTACGAATAACCAGCCAACGATGACCGGAAAGTTAGCCCCATTAACAGGCACCGATGTAAAAATTGTGTTCGCGAACCAACCGAGGTATTCGCTAAAAAAGTGATCGATTGCCTTATCAATTCCAACTTGCTCCCCCGCTGCGTTCGCCGAAGAAGTAAACATGGTTAACGCTACAGCAAGATAACAACTAATTTTTGATATCATATTCCGTTCCACCTGTGTATTTATATTTTGTTGGCGGAACACAGCAGAATTTTTCACCATTCAGCACTGTGTTTACCTAATCACCAACATTTCCCTGTGGCGAAAAAAATTAGCAATAAGGAAACACGAACTCAACATAACGAGCACATAGGAAACAGGTTTTCCCACTTCATAATGGAAGGTTTTGGAGATATATGACTGGCTTTAAGTAACCAGCTAGCCCACATTGTTATCTATTTGACTATAAGTAGTGATTACCGATCTAATTACAAAGCATTAACATTTCGTTAACCCAGTCACCTTTTGATACAATTATCACTACTTCAACGTCGATTTAGTCAGTCACAAACACCAAAATATCCCTACTTTTTGGCAAACTTTTGTCCTCAGTCACCGCACTTTTCATGCTCCAGTAACCAGACTTTCAAATCCAGCCCGCCGGCATAACCGGTTAGCTTACCGGAACTACCAATAACCCTATGACAGGGAACAATAATCGGGATCGGGTTTTTACCGTTCGCGGCACCAACCGCCCTCACCGCCTTGGGATTACCGATGCGATTGGCGATATCACCATATGAACACGTTTCGCCATATGGGATGTGGTTGAGCGCCTGCCAAACCTGGCGCTGAAAATCAGTGCCATTCATTTTAAGCGGCACGTCGAAATCTTGTATTTCACCGTTAAAATATGCCACTAACTGCTCGCAACATTGGCGAGAAACAGCATTGGGTGTTTCGCTGCTATCCGGGTTGGCATCAAACTCAATAGCCACCACCGCCGACTCATCGGCAACGATATTCAGCCAGCCGATTGGCGTCTGCAACAGTTGGTTGTTCATGACAAAGTGCTCCATAAATACAAAGTTAAATAACTACGCCACGGGGCGGCGAGTGAATCGTCAATTGGGTTGGGTAATACGGCCAGCGCTTTCTTTATACCCAAATCACTGACCAGATAGATATCAGGCTCGCTAAGTCCCCGCATCCTCATATAATCCACGGTCCACGGTCCAATACCTGGCAAGGCCAACAAGCTTTTGGCATCATCCAGCGGATTGCTTTCGGCAAAGGCCGAGAAATTCCTCAACGTATCCCGCCTGCGTTGCGGCATACCAAGCTGTTCCAAATCAAACAGGCTAACCTGGGCCGGTTCGGGAAAATAACGATAATCACCATCATTGCGAGGATTAAAGTCCACGAACCGACTAACCAGATTACGTGCCGCCTTAACTGACACCTGCTGACCGAGTATCGCCCGAATTCCTGCCTCATACGGACTCCAGATACCCGGCAGGCGAACCCCAGTCATCTCAAGCTGCTCGCAATCCAGAGCCTGTAGCAACTGCTGCTCTATCAACAACGAGTCCGCATCCAAATCGAGGCAGCGGCGAATCGTCTTGATCACCCGGGGAAGATATTTCAAATCGCTAAGGTGTATCTCAACATGAAATACCGATTTCCCTTCATCATGCGTTGCGGTGAAGCGACCGGTACAGTCATCGTACTGAAAGGTCCGGCCGTAGCTTTTCTCATCCAGCCACTCCAGACCGGGGATCAGACGTGATGCGTAAAACTGCTGCAGATAGTCCCAGTTATACGGCGGGCGATAGGCAAGCGACAGACAGATCCCTTTCCCAGCCTCAAGCGCCGACTTTTGTTGCTTGCGGATCTGGGACGGAGTCAGGGAGAACTGCTGCTTAAAACAGTCATTGAATCGACGAATGCTGTTAAAACCGCACGCCATGGCCACATCCGTTACCGGCATACGGGTATCATGCAACAGCTTTTTTGCCAGCAAGCATTGCTGGTACAAACTATAGGATTTTGGTGACAGGCCAACTTGCTCAACAAACAACTGGCGAAGATAGCGCTCGGTGATCCCCAACCTGTCTGCAAGATGAGTAAGCGGTTGCTCCGTCAGCGCCCCTTCATCTATCAGGCGTAGCGCCCGGTTTAAGGTAGCATTCTTACCCAACCAGGCTGGCGAGCCCGGCGCACTGTCAGGACGACAGCGCAGGCAAGGTCGGTATCCCGCGTTGGCCGCAGCAACCGCTGTCGGAAAATATTCGACATTCTTTTCTTTCGGTGCTGGAGCCGGGCAAATCGAACGGCAATAGATGCCGGTGGTTTTCACGGCAGTAAAAAACAAACCATCATAACGGGTATCTCTTGCTAATCTGGCCTGCTGACATTGAAGTGGGGTCATAACCATGACTGAACTCTCGACGACTTATCTACTGCTAAGTCTAAAGACTTTCGAGAGCAAGACTAGCCAGAATCGGAACTGAACCCTGATAAACTGTTATGTTCAAATAGTCCTGCTGTAAATGTCCCATCTTTAGAATTCATTTCAGCAACGAGCTTGTTGCAAAAACTGTCTTCAAGCAGAGACTAATGTGATATAAGCAGAACAGAGAAACCTTAAATGAACAACTAATTCAACTGGATACATTTTACCCCTGAAATCATTCTCTGGAACATTCATTGGTATGGCTCTACTCCGATGAGCTACACCAACCACAATGATATATGGGCCGAACGAGGGATCTCCGTGCATCGCTCTACTGATGGTTTGTTCAGTTCTCACCCATCTTGCACAGGAATCTGCGGCGGCATTATCAATTCATCCGGGCCAACTCGTCGTGGCAGCTTGACGAAACCTATGTCAATGTTAAAGGAAAGAGGTGTTACCTCTATCGGGTCATCGATAATCAGGGGCGAACCATAGGCTTCCGCCTTTCGCCGAAAAGAGATAACTATACAGCCTACCAATTCCTTCGCCGCTGCCTGAATCGTTACTGTCATGAACTGCACCCGAAGACACTGAATACCGATAAACACGCCTCGTATCAGCCACGATGCCAGACTGCGTACTAACGTCCAGAATCGCCAAGTCAAATACCTCAATAATCGCATCGAATCCGATCATGCCCCTATCAAGAAACTGAATAAAGCCATCGGTGGCTTTAAAGTCAACAAACGGGCCAAATACATGGGTTTGAATCACTGCGGATGCTGAACAAAGGCCAGTTTGATTTCTGGTTACGAACCGGTGAAGGAAGACATTGGTACGGGAGACATCTGCCCTTATGAATCGTGTATTCAACGTAGAGCGCTTTTTTCCTGATGATTTATCAAAACCCAAGGTAAATCTGCTCATATCCATTTTTTACACCAACCCCATTAATACCTTG
>NZ_JAKRFQ010000021.1 GCF_022347985.1 Photobacterium sp. OFAV2-7 | reverse complement strand
CATCACTACGAACGATCCCAAATCCGGCTGCTGCAACAGCAAGCCGGCCAGAACAGCCAATACAACCAACGGCTTGATAAAACCAAAGAAGCTATCGCGTACCTGGTGGTACTGACGGACCAGATAACCGGCCAAAAAGATAAACAGCGACAACTTTGCCACTTCGGCCGGCTGGAGGTTAAATACCCCCAGCGGGATCCAGCGGGCGGCACCATTGACCGAGCGTCCGACCACCAGCACGGCTATCAGTAATAAAATCGAGACCAGCAACATGGGCACACTAAGCTGTCGCCAACGTTCAAGCGGGATTTGCACCATAAAACCGGCTATCACCAGCGAGCATGCCAAGAAAAAGCCGTGGCGCAAGGCAAAGTAAAAGGGCATATCGGTCAGTCGAGTTGCAACAGGCACGGATGCAGAGGTCACCATTACCAACCCTGTCACCATCAGTGCCAGTGCAATCCACACCAGCTGACGGTCATACATGCTGGGTGCCGCCGGGCGAGTCAGCCATTCACCGAATGCTGAACAACTCTCTCTGATCTGCCCCAGCATCAACTCACTCCGGCGACTTTGTACTGAAGCTCAGTCGCCAGCGCGACAAAAGCATCACCCCGGGCCATAAAATTTGGAAACTGATCAAAGCTGGCGCATGCAGGCGATAACAATACCATATCACCAGCCCGAGCTGTTTCTGCCGCTATAATCATTGCCTGCTCCATGGTCTCGACCGATAACGGTTTTTCAACAAGCGGCGCAAACTGATCGCCATCCCGCCCATAACAATATAACTGTACATCTAAGTCAGCCAATACGGGCTTAAGTTCAGAAAAATCCGCCCCTTTGCCATCACCACCGACCAAAAGGTGCAGCTTGCCGGATAAATTGAGTCCTTTTAGCGCCGCCAGCGTACTGGCCAGATTGGTGGCCTTGGAATCATTGACCCACTGTACGTCGTGGTAACTGGCCACCAGCTGACACCGGTGCGCCAGGCCGTTATAGCGTTTTAATGCCCGACATGCCGCCGCATGCTCGATCGCTACCGCATCGGCCAGCGCCAGTGCGGCCAGGCTGTTGGCTACATTATGACGACCGACAAGGGCAATCTCGCGGGTTGCCATTACCGGCTGCTGCGCCACAGCAAGGTATTCCTCACCGTCGAGGCTAACCAAGCCGTAGGCTTCGGAATCAAAACCAAAACTGGTCATTTCACCGGCAAAATATGCTGGACGGGTAGCAAGGTCATCACGGTTAAACACCGCCAGCTCGGTATGATCAAAGATCCGCATTTTGGCCCGGCTGTAATCTTCCAGCCCTTCGTAACGGTCCATATGATCTTCGGAAAGATTGAGGTACACAGCCGCCTTTAGCTGCAGTGATGAGGTTGTTTCGAGCTGAAAGCTGGATAATTCCAGGACATAGAGTTCATGGTCCTGCGCCAGCATATCCAGGGCCGCAAAACCGATATTGCCACCGACCCCCACATTGATCCCGGCCTCTTTGGCCATTTCCCCCACCAGACTGGTGACGGTGCTCTTTCCGTTAGAGCCGGTAATTGCCACAACCGATTTGTTTACCGCCCGGGCAAACAATTCGATATCACCGACAATCTCAATACCGGCCTTTGCCGCTGTCACCAGTTCAGGGGTCGCCAAAGCGATACCGGGGCTGGCTACAATCATATCTGCGGCCAGTAGCCAGTCCATGTTCCAGCTCCCGCTACATAGTGCAACCTGCGGCGGCAGCTTATCTTGCCCAGGCGGTGTCGGACGGGTATCGATCACTTTAATATCCATCTCTTCAGGTTGACGCAGAAGGTGGTTAACCACCGACAGCCCGGTCATTCCCAGACCGATAACCACAACCTTTTTCACACCGTCCAAGCCATTCATTTAACGTACCTTCAGTGTTGCCAATGCAATCAGAACCAGCATCAGGGTAATGATCCAGAAACGAACGATAACCCGCGGTTCCGGCCAGCCCTTAAGCTCATAGTGATGGTGAATAGGTGCCATGCGGAAAATACGCTGGCCGCGCAGTTTGTAGGAACCAACCTGCAGGATCACTGACACGGTCTCCATCACGAACACACCGCCCATGATCACCAACAGCAACTCCTGACGCACCAGTACCGCAATCGTACCCAGCGCCCCGCCAAGAGCCAGCGACCCCACATCGCCCATAAAAACCTGGGCCGGATAAGTGTTAAACCACAAGAAACCAAGGCCTGCGCCGACAATTGCCGTACACACTACCACCAGTTCACTGGCATCTTTCAGATAAGGAATATGCAGGTAGTTGGCAAAGTTCACGTTGCCGGTTGCCCAGGCAATGAATGCCATACCAGCCGCCACCATGACCGTAGGCATGATAGCCAGTCCATCAAGACCATCGGTCAGGTTTACTGCGTTACTGGTACCGACAATCACGAAATAGGTGAAAACGATATAAAACAGGCCAAGCTGCGGCATCACATCTTTGAAGAAAGGAACCACCAGCTGCGTTGCCGCTGTGTCCTGACCATGCACATACAGGGCAAAGGCGACACCAAAGGCAATCACCGACTGCCAGAAGTACTTCCAACGCGCGATCAGGCCATCGGTGTTCTTACGGACCACTTTACGATAATCATCGACAAAACCGACCGCACCATAGCCCAGCATGACGGTAAGCACCGCCCAGACATAAGGGTTAGACAGATCAGCCCACAGCAACACGGTGATGGCTATCGCCGCTAGGATCATGATGCCGCCCATCGTCGGCGTTCCTCGTTTGCTGAAGTGTGACTCCGGACCGTCATGGCGCACTACCTGGCCGATTTGCAGCATCTGCAGGCGGGCAATCAGGCGCGGACCAATCCACAGTGAAAGCAGCAATGCCGTCAGCACACTGACAATCGCGCGGAATGTCAGGTACTCAAACAGACGGAAAAAAGGGAACGTGGACTCTAATAAGTCAGCTAACCAGTAAATCATTATGCATTTTCCTGCAGCGCGGCAATAACGTCTTCCATTCGGGAACTACGTGCTCCCTTTGCCAACACTGTAATTTCTGTATGTTGTGAATTAAGTTGTTGATGATGTAGCTGTTCCTTCAGCAAGCTGATCAGGGCTGATTTATCATCAAAATGTTGACCGTGATTCATTTCACTGACCACGGCACTGGCCTGGCCATAAGTCAGCACCTGATCCAGCTGCTTGGCCATGGCATATTCAGCGACTTCACGGTGCAAGGCTGCACTGTCATCGCCCAACTCTGCCATATCACCAAGCACAAACCAGCGCTGGCCCGAAAAAGTGGCAAGCAGATCAATGGCTGCCTTCACCGAAGCCACGCTGGCATTATAGGTATCGTCGATAAGACGAAGTCCCGAACGTGGCGAGGTAATATCTACCCGTCCTTTGACGTTTTCCACCTCGGCCAGCCCTTGCCTGACCTGCTCCAATGTCGCTCCCATTGCCATACTGAGCGCAGCGGCAGCCAGCGCATTGGCAATATTGTGGGCCCCCGGCAGGGTCAGCTCGACAGGCACGTCACCGTCAGGGGTGCGCATTGTAAAACAAGCACGGCCAAGATTGTTAATAAATATGTCACTTACCGAGAAATCAGCACCGGGCTGGGTGGAAGAAAAAGTCACCACCTGATGACCAACCAGTGCAGGCTGCCACATAGTCAATTCGTTCGAATCAAGATTGATAATGGCCGTCGTCGCCACCGTGCTATCATCCCGGCCCGGTGCAAGACCTTCAAAGATTTCACCTTTGGCCTTGGCTACCCCTTGCAACGAACCAAATCCTTCAAGGTGCGCGGCAGCCAGATTGTTAATCAGTGCAACCTGCGGTTTCACCAGTGCCGTGGTATAGGAGATTTCTTTCTGGTGGTTGGCACCCAGCTCAATCACCGCATACTCATGAGTTGGCTCCAGGCGCAATAGTGTCAGGGGAACACCAATATCATTATTGAAGTTCCCGCCAGTCGCCAGCACCTTGCCTCTCTGGCTCAGGATTGCCGCCACCATCTCCTTGACTGTGGTCTTGCCACAGCTGCCTGTCAGTGCCAACGTCTTCAAGCCGTATTGCTGCTCCATTCGGGCCTTGAGCCAAGCCCCGAGCTGTCCCAGTGCCAGGCGGGTATCTTTGACCACTAGCTGTGGCAGCTCAACCGGTAAGTGCCTGCTCACTAACAGCGCGCAAGCCCCGTTATCCTTGGCATTCTGGCAAAAATCATGTGCATCGAAACGTTCACCCTTGAGGGCGATAAACAGGGTCTGATCCGCAATGTTGCGGGTATCCGTCGACACCTCGGCAATAACTGTGTCACCGCCAATCAGTTCAGCCTCTAGTACTTCAGCCAACTGTGAAAGCTGAACCTCAATCATGCGTTATTCTCCAGTAGTTCCTCGACAGTTTCGCGGTCTGAGTAGTGAATCGTCCGGTCTGCGAGGATCTGATAGTCTTCATGTCCCTTACCAGCCACCAGTACAATATCCTCCGTCCCGGCATGGGTCAGTGCCCACTTACAGGCTGCATGGCGATCATGGATCACGGTTGCCAGCTCCGGCTGCTTCAGCCCGGCCTGCATATCCGCCACTATAGTGGCAGGGTCTTCGCTGCGCGGGTTGTCATCAGTCAGAATGATTTGGTCTGCCAGACACTCTGCAATATCCGCCATCATCGGGCGCTTGCCGTTATCACGATCACCACCACAACCGAAAATACACCACAGTCTGCCGCGACAATGCACCCGAAGAGCTTGCAAGGCTTTTTCCAATGCATCTGGGGTATGAGCATAATCAACAACCATCATAGGTTTGTCAGACTTTTGAAAAACTTCCATTCGCCCAATCACTGCCTGCAGCTTTGGCGCGGTCTCCAGCAGACGTGGTAAGGCGTGTCCGGTAGCCAGCAACGTCGCCAGCGCCAACATCAGGTTCATCACGTTAAACGAGCCGACTAACGGGGCGGTAAACTGACCGCCACCCCATGAGGAGTCAAAACAGACGGTCACGCCACGGGTACTGTATTCCACCTGTTTAAGCCACAAGGCATGGCCAGCATGCCCACTCAAACGGGATTTATCACTGGCAACCGCGACCGCTTCCGGTAAAGTGAGTAACCACTCGCGGCCAACCTCGTCATCGGCATTGATAATGGCTAAGCCTGAATTGTGGTCGGTAAACAGGGTTTTCTTGGCCGCGGCATAAGAGGCCATATCACCATGATAATCAAGGTGATCACGGCTTAGGTTGGTAAAGATGCTGGCAGCAAAATCAAGGGCCTTGACCCGCCCCTGTACCAAGCCATGGGAAGAAACTTCCATTGCGGCAAAACTGGCACCATCTTCAACTAGCTCCGCCAGCACCTGCTGGATTTCAATCGCGCTACCGGTGGTATTTACCGCAGGTTTCAGTTGCTGCAACAAGCCGTTACCGGTTGTGCCCATGACCCCGGCACAATAGCCAAGCTGCTCGGCCCACTGGGCCAGCAACTGGCTGATAGTCGTCTTACCGTTAGTCCCCGTGACGGCAACAAGCTTGAGCTGTTCGTCAGGCTGACCAAAGAAGCGCCGGGCTATCGCCGATAGCTGCTGTCCAAGCTGATAAAGGTAAACAATCGCAACCCCGTTCTGGCTTGCCACCGTCCCGTTGTCGGTGCTCTCATCAGCCTCAGCCAAGATCAAGGACGCCCCTGCTTCAATCGCAGCAGGGATAAACCGCCGACCATCCACCGCATGGCCGTTAACCGCAACAAACATCTCACCGGCACGTACCTGACGGCTGTCGAGCGTCATCCCGGTTAACTCGATATCGGCTAGTTCTGCAGGCAATGCCGCCACCCATGGAGACAATAACGCTCCCACTTTATTATTCTGATTAAGTACCGGCATGCGCATTGCCTCTGTTATTGACGATATTCAACTGTTCACCTGTTCCTGCATCCGGCGGAACATTCAAAATCTGAAGTGCACTTTCCATCACTTCCGAGAAAATCGGTGCCGCAATGGCGCCACCATAATATTTGTCACCCTGAGGCTCATTCACCACAACCACCATCGCCAGGCGAGGATCGCTGATCGGTGCCAGCCCGGCCGTCATTGCAATGTATTCATCGCTATATCCACCCGCCGCCGCTTTCTTGGCGGTACCTGTTTTTGCCCCGACACGATAGCCCGGTACAGCAGCACGTTTGGCGCTGCCCTCTTCGCCAGTTACCATCTCAAGCATACTCAGTAACTTGCGTGTATTCTCCACCGATGCAACCTGACGCCCCGGGACAACATCTTCCGTTTTTAGGATCGACAACGGGCGGTTCACGCCCATCGCCCCAAGCGTGGCATAGGCACGTGCCAGCTGAATCGGTGTCACGGAGATCCCGTACCCGAAAGCCAGTGTTGCCCTTTCAAAATCCGACCAGCGGCGGCGATCCGGGAAAAAACCCTGTGCCTCGCCAATCAGGTTGATCCCCGAAGCATCCCCCAGGCCAACACTGCTATACATGCCCAGCACCGCATCGATCGGCATCGCCAGGGACAGCTTGCTGACCCCGATATTACTGGACTTCTGGAGGATTTTGGCCAGATTGGCCTTACCGACCCGGGACACATCCCTGACTCGGCTACCACCGACCTGCATCAGGCCGTTACCGGTATCGATAATGGTATCTTCGTCAGCCACACCATTTTCCATGGCGGCCAATACTATAAACGGCTTGATTGTCGACCCCGGCTCCATGGCATCGGTAATGGAGCGGTTGCGCATCCTGAAGCTCTGTAGCTGGTTGCGATTGTTCGGGTTATAGGAAGGGGCGTTGACCATCGCCAGTATCTCGCCGGTACGCACATCCACCATTACCACCGTGGCCGAGGTTGCCTGATAATCGGCCACCGCCTGTTTGACCGCCCGGTAGGCAACGGCCTGTAAGCGCTGATCGATACTGAGGGTCAATGGCTTGCCCGGCTCTCGTTTCTTGAGGGAAATATTTTCAACCACCCGGCCATAACGGTCCTTTCGCACTGTCCTGCGGCCTGGTTCACCGGTCAGCCAGCCATCGTAGGTACTTTCGACCCCTTCAAGGCCATGACTGTCGATCCCCGTCACCCCTATCAGGTGAGCACTGACTTCGCCGGCGGGATAAAAGCGGCGGGATTCATCTTTAAGGCCGACGCCGGGCAGCTTAAGCTTGTTGACATAGGACGCCATCGCCGGGCTGACCTGGCGTTGGAGATAGATAAAGCGTCTCTTTTTGTTTTTTTCAAGGCGGGCAAGCAGCTTTTGGCGATCCAGTCCAAGGACATCCGCCAGCGCGAACCACCGCTCCGGTACCTGGATCCCCCCGTTTTTATAGATTTGCACCGGATCGGCCCAGACGGCCTGAACCGGTACACTGACAGCAAGATGTTCATCGTTACGATCGGAAATGATCCCGCGGGCCGAAGGCATGGCCTTGACCCTCAGCGAGCGCATATCGCCTTCCTGTATCAGCTTGCCCGGCTCCAGTACCTGAATGTAGGCTGCGCGGCCAACCAGGGCCACCAAAGCCAATACAACGCAACCGCATATAACACCAAAGCGCCACGGGATAAAAACCGGTGGCGCTTTTTGGCGACGCTGATTCTTTGATTGCTGGCGCTTAAATATATTCATCAAATCTATTACTGTACGACGACTTCACTGTCTCTGGAAGGACGATTCATCTCAAGCTCCTTCTCGGCCAGTCGCTCGATCCGACTGTGTTCCGACAGGGAGTTTTCCTCAAGGATCTGATTTCGCCATTCGATATCCAGCTGATCCCGCTCAATCAGTAGCTGCTCCTGCTGGGCAATCAGCTGGCGTGAATGATGGGTGATCAATACCACCCCCAAGGCAGAAACAAGCACCAGAACCAGCAGCACCGACGGTACCCGCCCTACCGACACGAGATCCCGTGCAATCAGGCGAGCAAGACTCTCTGTGGGTTCCGGTGCCGAACTCATACGCGCTCAGCCAGTCGCAACACTGAACTGCGCGAGCGCGTATTATCACTAATTTCTGACTTCGACGGCTTGATGGCCTTACCAACCGTCTTCAAGTCGGCCGTACCCAGCGCCTTGATCTGATCTTCAGTCAACGGCAGGCCTGCCGGTACTTCCGGCCCTTTGCTCTGCTTGCGAATGAAGCGTTTTACCATCCGATCTTCCAGCGAGTGGAAACTGATCACAGACAGTCGGCCGCCCGGAGCCAATACTTTAACGGCGCCGTGCAACGCCGTATCAATCTCTTCCAGCTCACTATTGATGTAAATACGGATAGCCTGGAAGCTACGGGTTGCCGGGTGTTTATGTTTGTCCCTGAAAGGGGAGACCTCGGCAATCAGGCTGGCCAACTGGGTGGTACGTGTCAGCGGCTCTTTTTCCGGGTTCTCGCGGTGCGCGACAATGCCACGGGCAATGCGCTTGGCAAAACGTTCTTCACCAAACTCTTTCAATACCCAGGCAATATCGTCGGCATCCGCCTCTGCCAGCCACTCGGCCGCAGAAATACCGGAGGTCGGATCCATTCGCATATCCAGCGGACCGTCACGCATAAAGCTGAAGCCTCGCTCGGCATCATCCAGTTGCGGCGATGACACGCCAAGATCCAGCAGCACACCGTCTACCCGGCCGATCAGTTCACGCTCTTCCATATATTTAGCCAGGCCTGAAAACGGGCCATGGATAATCGTAAAACGCGGATCGTCAATTTTCTGTGCTTCGGCAATCGCCTGCGGGTCGCGATCAATACTGTATAGACGACCATTTTCACCGAGCTGAGATAAAATCAATCGGCTGTGTCCACCACGGCCAAAAGTTCCGTCGACATAAATTCCATCAGGTTTAATAGCCAGGCCGTCTACAGACTCATGGAGTAAAACGGAAACGTGCTCAAATTGTTCAGACATAAAAAAAAGTTCAGCTGTAGTGAAAGCCAACCAAGGATGTCCAGATATGCTGCGACAACCTCAGCCTGAAAGTGTATATTCAGAAGGAAAATAACCTTGCTAATTCATAGCATTAGGTAATTAAGCGCATTTATTTATCGTTAAAAACGGCTTTTCCCGCAAAATCCCACCGCAAAGTGTACGTATGAGACAAAAAAGTTGTCAAGCGAGAGCCCCGATTTCTGACAAACAAATAATAATGCTATGTAGAGGTTTTACATTGATACTAGGCAGATACGGGCTAATTAATTCAATTTTGTGAAATTGAGCCCTAAAACGATAAAAGGTGATGCCCGCTTTGTTTCCAAAGCATGACACCACCTTCTATGCAAAAAGAGGGGAGTTGGCTGATGAGCCGGGTTCTGTCCCGCTTACGCGGTGGTAACCATTCATCTAGGCCTGCAATCGCTCACAGGCTCAAGCAACCTACCCGTCCCCAACGCGGGCCACGCCATTAGGGACCTATTTGGTCTTGCTCCGGGTGGAGTTTACCGTGCCACGAACTATTACTAGTCGCGCGGTGCGCTCTTACCGCACCCTTTCACCCTTACCTGTACTCGCAAGCGAGCCATCGGCGGTTTACTCTCTGCTGCACTGGTCGTGGGCTCGCGCCCCCCAGACGTTATCTGGCACCCTGCCCTATGGAGCCCGGACTTTCCTCCCCCTCGTCAGTCTCCCAAAGGACATCAACGAGGCAGCGGTTACCTTAGCCAACTCCGGCGACGGATTGTATAAGACTCGGGTCACAGTTACCAGTGAAATATCCCACAACAAGCCGAAACGGTCGAAAAAGATACCGATTTAGATCCTGGCTAATTAATCAAGGTTCTCCAGCCCCCACTTATATAGCGCGTTCTTCTTCACGCCGTGGATCTCAGCTGCCATGGCTGCAGCCTTCTTAAGCGGTAGCTCCTTGGTCAGCAAAGTCACGGTTCGCAGTGCATCTGCCGGCAGGTCGTCTTTCTGCGCCCGGTGGCCCGCCACCAGCAGAACCATCTCGCCGCGGGTACGATTGCTGTCCTCGCCCAGCCATTCCACCAGCTCACCCAGCGGTGCACCATGGATGGTTTCATAGGTTTTGGTCAGCTCGCGGGCCAGTACTACCTGGCGCTCAGGCCCCAGTACGGCCAGCATATCCGCCAGCGAGTCCATAATTCGGTGCGGTGATTCATAAAAAATCATCGTCCGCTCGTCATCGGCCAGCTCCTGGAAGCGATCCCGGCGCCCTTTGCTTTTCGGCGGCAAAAAGCCTTCGAAGCTAAAGCGGTCTGACGGCAGGCCCGCCCCGCTCAATGCCGTTACCACGGCGCACGGGCCCGGCAGAGGAACAACTTTTACACCCGCCTGACGACAACGGTTGACCAGATGGTATCCTGGATCGCTAATCAGGGGAGTACCGGCATCCGATACCAGGGCGATGCTCGTGCCTGCCTGTAGCTTCTCGATCAAATAATCGGCTTTTTGCTGCTCATTGTGATCATGAAGTGCAAAGGTGCGGGTTGAGATAGAGAAATGTGTCAACAAGCGCGATGTATGGCGTGTATCTTCTGCGGCAATTAAATCCACATTTGCTAATACATCCAATGCACGCTGCGTGATGTCCGCTAAATTACCGATTGGTGTAGGTACGATGTACAAAGTTGCGACATCTACCGTGCATGAATTGGTCTCACTCATTTGTCTAAGATCTCATCTGCAATTAATATAGAGAGTAATTTGTCACAGTTGAATGAATTCAATGCTCAATTTTACCCATAAGCGTAAAAGTGTATCACGACTATTAGCGCCTGTAGCCCTCGCCGTGATCTTGGCTGGCTGCTCGACGCCACCTCAGGAACAGGCCGTGACCGCCGATATTACCGCTGCCGTGACCGATACGTCAGCTAATTATCTGATCAAAGCCGAGTCGAGCGAAGGAACAGAAAGCATCGACTGGCACATTCTGGCCCTCAAGGCCCTGATAAAAGAAGGCAACTGGTCACAGGCCGAACAGCAGGCCAACCGACTGGGACGGCTATCGATGAGCCCGCTCCAGATGGCCGAATGGCAGCTGGCACGGGCGACCCTGCGTTATCAGCAGGGCCAGCCGCAAGCGGCACTCGATACCCTGAACTTCCAGCCATGGTGGACGCTGGCAGACAGCCAGTACCTGCGTTTTCACATGCTCCGCGCCGAGCTGCTTGGCCAGACCAACCAGTCATTCAAGGCTGCCCGCGAGCGGACCGCGCTCGATCAGTATCTCAAGGCAGAACAGAAAGGGGCCAACTGGCAGAACCTGTGGCGGGATCTTTCCCACTACAACAATAACCAGTTACAGGCAACCAAGCTAAGCGAGGATGAAACCGTCCTGCGCGGCTGGGTCCAACTGAGCATTCTTAAAAATACCTACTCTCAGCGCCCGGCAAAGCTTAAGAGCACGGTCGAAGAATGGCTGGCGAAAAACCCCTATCATCCAGCCAACCAATATCTGCCTGCAGAGCTGCAGGCGATTATGGAGCTTGAAATCACCCAGCTGAACAATGTCGCCCTGCTGCTACCACTGTCAGGCCGCTACGAGAATTCCGGCAAAGCCGTCAGGGACGGCTTTATCAACGCCATGCTCGACGATACCGGCCGTGATGCCGAAACCGAGCTGGCCATCTATGATACCGAAGCCGAACCGGTCAGCTCGATTGTCAGCAAACTGGAACAGGACGGTATTGAGCTGGTCATCGGCCCGCTACGTAAAGAGAAGATTACCGACTTCCAGCGCAGCAATGACACCAATATCACCTTGCTAGCCCTGAACGAGCCCGAGCAGCTCAGCATGACCCAGTCAAATGCCTGTTATTTCTCGCTCTCGCCTGAGCAGGAAGCCGAGCAGGCAGCCCGTCATCTGTTTGCCAAAGGCCATGAGTATCCGATGGTACTAGCCCCGGGTAACAGCTTTGGCGAGCGTGTCAGCAACGCCTTTATTGAGCAATGGCAGCAACTGACTGGCAAGTCACCGGCAATCAGCTCCTTCAGCTCACGCAAGCAAATCCAGCAGCAGATTGCGACAGTCTTCGGCCTGACGGAGAGCCAGGCGCGCATCAACCAAATGCAGCAGGTACTGGGCCTCGAGCTTGAAGCTCAGCCACGTAGCCGCCGCGATACCGATGCGGTCTACCTGGTTGCCAACAAAAATGAGCTGACCCTGCTCAAGCCATTTATCGAAGTTGCGATTAACCCGGACATCGAACCGCCGAAACTGTACGCCAGCTCTCGCAGCTACCCGGACAGCAAGGGCGACAACAGCGAGCTAAGGGGCATTGAATTTAGTGATATTCCGCTGCTGGTCGATGCCAACCATAACTTTATGGCGCGCTACAACGAATTGTGGCCTAATGCCAAAAATACTGATATCCGTCTGCACGCCTTCGGAATGGACGCCTACAAGATGATTGCCGAGCTGCCGCAGATGCGCGCGGTCGATAATTACACTACCCAAGGCAAGACAGGCCAGCTAAGCCTTAATGATCAGTGCGTGATCCAGCGCCAGATCAGCTGGGCTATCTTCTCCGGTAACGGCATTGAGCCCGTTCAATAAACGCAAACAAGGGCAAGCCTACGAAGCCATGGCGGAGCAATTTTTGCTCCGCCATGGTCTCAAGCCGGTTTGTCGCAATTTCCAGTGCCGCAGCGGCGAAATTGATGTCATCATGCGCGATAAGACCTGCTGGGTTTTTATCGAGGTCAAATTCCGCCAAAATGCAGATTACGGCAGCGCCGCAGAAGCGGTAAACTGGCGCAAACAGCAGAAGCTAAAACGAGCAGCTTTGTTTTGGCTTCAGAAAAACGGCTTTTCGGTCGAACACACTGAGTTTAGGTTTGATGTCGTGGCGATACAGGGGCCCGAGCACCGGATTGAGTGGTTTACCAACACCCTAGTTGAAGGTTAATCATGCTAGAGAGCATTAAAGAAAGTTTTACAGAAAGTATCCAGACCCAAATAGCAGCTGCAGAAGCCCTGCCGGATGCCATTTCCCAGGCCGCACAAGTGATGGTGCAAAGCCTGCTTAACGGCAACAAGATTTTGTGTTGCGGCAACGGCGGCTCGGCGGCAAACTCCCAGCACTTTGCCTCCTGTCTGATCAACCGTTTTGAAACTGAGCGCCCAAGCCTGCCTGCCCTGGCACTGACTGCAGATACCACGACGCTGACGGCTGTCGCCAATGACTACCACCATGACGAGGTCTTCTCAAAGCAGGTACGCGCCCTCGGCCAAGCCGGAGATATCCTGTTTGTCCTGTCGACCAGCGGCAACAGCAAGAATATTATCAAGGCCATGGAAGCCGCACTGACCCGCGATATGACCATCATTGCCCTTACAGGCAAAGACGGCGGAGAAATGGCTGGACTGCTCGGCGTTCAGGATGTTGAGATCCGTATTCCGTCTCAGCGTACCGCCCGCATCCAGGAAGGCCACCTGCTGACGGTCCATTGCCTGTGTGATCTCATCGACAAGGTTTTGTTTCCACATCACGAAGGATAAGCAATGAAGATATACCAAGCCCTGCTAATTGCCGCGCTATTTGTTCTTCAGGGCTGCTCTGCACTTTCCAAAGCTGATACCCGCACCACTCAACAACAATGGTTTGATCAGCAGATTGAAATGGAAGTCGGCGGCCTGGCCAACAAGCCACCTTACCGCCAGCATGCCAGGATCAATGCAATTGCCATTGACGGCAAAGTACTGCTTGTCGGCCAGTCTGTCGACCAGCCCACCAAACAGAAGCTGGAAGAGCAGGTGCGATCGCTGGACAATGTTAAAACGGTCTATAACCAGATCCAGATCCGCCCGCTGCCCGAGCTGGGTGAGGTCAGCAAAGACAGCTGGCTGACGACCAAGGTGAAATCGCAAATCATCGGCAGCAAGAAGCTCAATGATGTCTCGATCAAGGTGGTCACCGAAGGCCAGGCGGTCTACCTGATCGGCTATGTGAACCGTGAGCAAGGAAATATTGCCGCAGAGATTGCGCGTAATGTCTCCGGGGTAAAGAAAGTCGTCAAAGTGTTTGAATACCAGAACTAATTTCAGATCTGCTTACTAACGACACCCGACACCTTGCCGCAGAAAACGATCACAAAAAAGAAAACAGCACAAAAGAAAAACGCAGCCAGAAGGCTGCGTTTTTTTATTTCACGACGCGGAGGCTTGGTCGGCCACGCGGACGAGGCGGCTCATCATCAGGGCCGCTGTCCTCACTGGCTTCCGTTACCTCAGCCAGAGGAGAACACGTCTCTTCCGCCTCAACAATCTCATCATACTGCTGCGCTTCGTCTGCCAGCTCAATATCTGCGATATCAGAAGCATAAGCCGGTTCCGGCTCAAACATGGTTCCTGCACCATTTTCACGGGCATAGATAGCCAATGCTGCATACATAGGCACAATCACAGAATGCGGGCGACCGCTAAAGCGGGCATTGAAGCTGATTGCCTCATTACCCAGCTCTAGGTTACCGACAGCACGCGGTGCGATATTCAGTACAATTTGACCGTCGCTGACAAATTCCGTCGGCACCTTGACACCTTGCAAGGTCGCGTCCACCACCAGATGGGGTGTCAGATCATTGTCAACTAACCAGTCGTAAAACGCGCGCAGCAAATAAGGGCGACGCGGCGTCATTTTTTCCATATCCATTATTGGCCGGCCAGACGCATTTCGCGCTCAGCTTCAGTCAGAGAAGCAAGGAATGAATCACGCTCGAAAACGCGGGTCATGTATGCTTTCACTTCTTTCGACCCGGCACCTGTCAGCTCGATACCCATTTCAGGTAAGCGCCACAGTAGCGGTGCCAGATAGCAGTCAACCAAGCTAAACTCTTCACTCATGAAGTATGGGAATTCAGCGAATACAGGTGCCAGTGCCAGCAGCTCTTCACGCAATTGCTTGCGTGCCTTGTCAGCTTCATCAGCGCTACCTTTGTTTATCTTCTCTGCTAGCGTGTACCAGTTACGCTCAACACGGTACATCATCAGACGACTGTTACCACGAGCAACAGGATAAACAGGCATCAGAGGTGGGTGAGGGAAACGCTCATCCAGGTACTCCATAATGATGCCGGCCTGGTAAAGAGCAAGCTCACGGTCAACCAGGGTTGGAACAGAGTTGTACGGGTTTAGGTCCAGTAGATCTTCAGGCAGGTTGTTTGGATCAACCAGCTCAATTTCAACACTAACACCCTTTTCTGCTAGTACGATACGCACCTGATGGCTGTAGATGTCCGAAGCATCAGAATACAGAGTCATCACAGAGCGTTTATTGGCAGCAACAGCCATTAACCCCTCCAGTATACTTATATACACAAAAAGCAACGGGGGCCCGAGCCCCCATTGCGAGATTCTTAACCCACTAGATTACCTGATCAGTGGACATCACGCCAATATTCTTTCTTCAACAATAATGTTAGTACAAAGAATATGACCAAAAAGCCCATTACCCATAAGCCCAGACTCTGACGTTCCAGTTTCATAGGTTCTGCAGAATACTCCAGGAAGTTAACCAGATCACGAACCGCCTCGTCATACTCTTCGGCGTTCAGCTCACCGGTTCCGTCAGACTCAATACCGACATACTCCTGCACTTCCTCACCGTCAACCAGGCGAGTTTCGTACACTTTGGTCGGTACGCCCTGAAGCTCTTCCAGCACATGCGGCATGCCCACGCTTGGGAAAACCACATTATTAACGCCAAACGGGCGGCTTGGGTCAGCATAGAAAGAACGCAAATAGGTGTAAAGCCAGTCGGTACCGCGAACGCGGGCAACCAGTGTCAGATCCGGTGCCGGAGCACCGAATGAGGCCGCCGCGTACTCTTCTGGAATCGCATTGGTCATCAGATCACCGATTTTGGCGTCCTTGTCGAATACCATGTGCTCTTTCATCAGATCCAACGGGATACCGATATCCGCCGCCACACGCTCATAGCGCTGGTACTGCGTGGCATGACAGCCAAAACAGTAGTTCATGAAGGTCTTGGCACCGCGCTGAAGCGATGCCTTGTCCGACAGATCATTGTTCGCATCATCTAAATGCACGTTACCACCAGCCGCCATCGCCATTGCAGGCAGCAGAGCTAGCAGCATTACAATCAACTTCTTCATTTGAATGTCACCCTCTCTGGTAGCGGTTTGGTCGCTTCGTTTTTACTGTAGAAGTACAGCAACACAAAGAACATGAAGTAACCCAGGCTGAAAATCTGTGCCAGCAAGGTATACGTCGGGGTTGCCGGCAGCGCACCCAGAATACCCAGCGCGATAAAGCTCACAGTAAACTGAACGATATTGATCAGGTGGAACTTGCTGCGGTAGCGGTAAGAGCGAACCTTACAGCGATCCAGCCATGGCAACAGGAACAACACCACAATCGACGCACCCATTGCAACAACACCCAGTAGCTTGTCCGGAACCGCACGCAGGATGGCGTAGAACGGTGTAAAGTACCAAACAGGGGCAATGTGCTCAGGCGTCTTCAGCGGGTTAGCCGCTTCAAAGTTAGGTGGCTCAAGGAAGTAACCGCCCATCTCCGGGTTGAAGAACAACACGTAGCAGAAGAAGAACAGGAAGACCGCAATACCCACCATATCCTTAACCGTACCGTACGGGTGGAACGGAATAGAGTCGATAATGTCGTACTTGCCACTGTACTGCTTGTGGAACGGGAACTGCGTTTTGTAGCCTTCACCTTTGCTGCCTTTCGGTAGCTTGGTATCGATACCGTCAGGGTTGTTTGAACCAACTTCGTGCAGAGCCAGAATGTGCAGCACAACCAGAAGCAGAAGCACAATCGGCAAGGCGATAACATGCAGTGCAAAGAAACGGTTCAGTGTCGCGCCCGAGATCACGTAGTCACCACGGATCCAAAGCGTCAGGTCATCACCGATAACAGGGATGGCACCAAACAGAGAAATGATTACCTGCGCACCCCAGTATGACATCTGGCCCCAAGGCAGCAGATAGCCCATGAAAGCTTCGGCCATCAGTACCAGGAAGATCAGCATACCGAACAGCCACAGCAGCTCGCGAGGCTTCTGGTAAGAGCCGTAGATCAAACCACGGAACATGTGCAGGTAGATAACGACAAAGAACGCCGAGGCGCCTGTCGAGTGCATATAACGCAGAAGCCAGCCGTATTCGACATCACGCATGATGTACTCAACGGAGGCAAATGCTCCCTCACCAGAAGGAACATAGTTCATTGTCAGCCAGATACCGGTAATAATCTGGTTAACCAGTACCAGCATGGCCAAGGAACCGAACAGATACCAGAAGTTGAAGTTCTTCGGCATCGGATATTCAGACAGATGCTTTTTGTACGCATCCATCATAGGTAAGCGTTTTTCAATCCAACCGAGTAGTGCTTCCATTAGGCTGTCTCCTCGTCTACACCGACCAGAATGGTATTGTCATCCAGGAATGTATGAGGCGGTACCACCAAGTTAAGCGGTGCTGGTACCCCCGCAAATACCCTGCCGGCCATATCGAACTTCGAGCCGTGGCACGGGCAGAAGAAGCCTGCGGTGATACCACTCACCTGCTCGCTAAAGCTATCTGGCAGATAGGTAGGGGAACAGCCGAGGTGTGTACAAATACCTACGGCTAAAAAGATTTCAGGTTTAACTGAACGAAATTTATTCTGGGCATACTCAGGTTGCTGCGGCTCTTCTGATGACGGATCGCGAAGATCACCATCATGACCACCCAACTCTTCTAAAATTGCATCACTACGACGCACGACCCAAACTGGTTTACCGCGCCACTCGACGCGTACCATTTGGCCATCTTCCAACTTACTGATATCAACTTCTACTGGCGCACCGGCGGCTTTAGCTTTCGCGCTCGGGTTCCAAGATTTGATAAAAGGCACAGCTACAGCGACTGCACCTAAGCCTCCAACAACCGAAGTTGTCGCAGTCAGGAAGCGGCGGCGGCCGTTACTTACTGGCGCATTGCTCATCCAACATTCTCCCATGTGCTCCCGCTCTGGATTATTATTATGTCCCTTGGCGTCCCTGGAGCTTACGGCTAACTTTCAACGGAATGAAACAACAGATAGTTTGTTACATTATCAAGCTGTTGTTTATCGCGCCAAATGATAAAGAAAACCCCACTTTTTGACAAGATAAAGCTACCTTTTCGCAACAAATGTGAGAGGTATGTTCTTTTTGTTTCAAATTTTCATCGAAGCGAGGGAATTCAAGGGCTCAAGAAGGGAAAATGATGGTTTTTTACAAACAAAAAAAAGCCCAACCCGAAGGTTGAGCTTTTCGTACACAGTAAACAGAATAAAAATTCTGAAGCGTAAAATTAACGCTTAGAGAACTGTGGACGACGACGTGCTTTACGTAGACCAACTTTCTTACGCTCAACTTTACGTGCGTCACGAGTAACGTAACCCGCTGCGCGTAGAGTAGGACGTAGAGTCTCATCGTATTCCATAAGAGCACGAGTGATACCGTGACGGATAGCACCTGACTGACCAGTGATACCACCACCTTTAACAGTGATGTATAGGTCTAGTTTCTCAGTCATTTCAACTAGCTCAAGTGGCTGACGAACAACCATGCGAGCAGTTTCACGACCGAAGTACTCATCAAGGCTACGCTTGTTGATTACGATGTTGCCAGAACCCGGTTTAATGAAAACGCGAGCAGCTGAGCTTTTGCGGCGACCAGTGCCGTAGTATTGATTCTCTGCCATTGTCATCTTCCCCAATTAGATGTCTAGAACTTTAGGCTGCTGTGCAGCGTGGTTGTGCTCAGCACCAGCGTAAACTTTCAGCTTACGGTACATAGCACGGCCTAGAGGACCTTTAGGAAGCATGCCTTTAACAGCAGTTTCGATAACCATTTCTGGCTTCTTATCGATAAGCTTCTCGAAGCTGATTGACTTCAGACCACCGATGTAACCAGTGTGGTGGTGGTACATTTTGTCAGTCTTCTTAGCGCCAGTTACAGCAACTTTTTCTGCGTTGATAACTACGATGTAGTCACCAGTGTCAACGTGCGGAGTGTACTCCGGCTTGTGCTTACCACGTAGACGAGATGCGATTTCAGTTGCTAGACGACCAAGAGTTTTACCTTCAGCGTCAACAACGTACCAGTCACGTTTTACAGTTTCTGGTTTAGCAACGAAAGTTTTCATGCTAATTCTTACCCAATATTAAAAATTGATTCACTTATGGAACTTGCGTTCCGTCTGTTAAGAGCCCAGTCATCACCCCTTCGAGCGGTTGGTGCTCCCGGCTTTCGCCGTCACAGGTACGGTGGGTTGCAAGATTATAGGGAAGGGTGGAGAAA
Organism: Photobacterium sp. OFAV2-7; assembly: GCF_022347985.1. Lineage (GTDB taxonomy): Bacteria > Pseudomonadota > Gammaproteobacteria > Enterobacterales > Vibrionaceae > Photobacterium. The sequence goes on along the minus strand of NZ_JAKRFQ010000021.1, from coordinate 1,001 downwards.
AAATCACCTTTTTTTCAAAAAAAAATGCGATTTTTTCTCTTGCTACCAATCTGGGGAACAAACTGCCGTTTTTTACCCTTAAAACTATCGACTTTTCATCAAATATCGTCCGGCAAACTCATTGTGCCACTCACCAGAAGCAACCCCGACAGACTTCATGCATCACGCGGCTCAGGTTTAGTTCCTCCTGTGCTGGCGCTATGCAAGGTGCGGCCGGGCCAGGTATTCATGGCTCTGCATTTCTATCAGGCGAGAGCAACAACGCTTAAATTCGAACTCTAAGCGGCCATCTTGGTAAAGCCGCGTCAAATCCACCTCAGCTGACATAATCAGCTTTACATTTCGCTCATAGAATTCATCGACCATGGCAATAAAGCGCCGCGCGGCATCGTCTTGCTTTTCGCCCATCCTAATCACTTCCGATACCAGCACGGTGTGATAGATCTGCGCAATTTCCATATAGTCATTCTGACTTCTTGCGGTCTGGCACAAAGTCTGGAAGGTAAAGTGCACGACTCCGTCCGCCTCATGGCGAGTTGGCAGCATCCGGTTATTGATCTCAATCTCTTTCCCCCGGCTTCTGGGCTCGACACTTAGCTGGGTGAAGTATTGTTCGATATTCTTTTCTGCCTGCTCATCCAACGGGGAGTGGTAGATTTCGGCCTGCTCAAGTGTTCTCAGCCGGTAGTCAACACCAGAGTCGACATTGACGATGTCACAGTGCTGCTCGATTAACGCTATCGCCGGCAGAAAGCGCGCCCGCTGCAAGCCGTTGCGATACAGCTGGTCCGGCGGGATATTCGATGTCGCCACCAGCGTGATCCCGCGACGGAACAGCGCTTCAAACAGCGTGCCCAGGATCATCGCATCGGTGATGTCAGAAACAAAAAACTCATCAAAGCAAATGATATCGGTTTCAGCCTGGAACCGGTCTGCGACGATTTCCAGCGGATCGGACTGTGCCGACAGTTGCTGCATTTCCTGGTGCACCCGATGCATAA
>NZ_JAKRFQ010000216.1 GCF_022347985.1 Photobacterium sp. OFAV2-7 | reverse complement strand
CGATTTTTACCTCCGACAAATTCGAGAGCCAAATTAACATCACCGTATTATCACCGCCGTATCGATTCTGGTTCGAGCTAGTCCACTGTAAAAGCCAGGGCAAATGATCAACCGTAATAGGAGCCCCCCAGGCTAGAGGAAGGTGGAGCAGATGCGAACCTTCAAGGGCAATTTGACGGGCCAGTTTACCGACCTGAAACTCGCTAATTGTTGAAACCGTCAGATCATCAGGCGACTGTACTTCTCCGCAATCGTGACAACGCACTTTGACGACAGCCTCAATAAAGCGGATATAGCAGGAATAACAGCTATAACGTTCCAACGGCCTATCGTAATCAACACCGATATGTCGGAGTTTGGTCGCGCACTTGGGGCACTGCATCACACCCGATTGGATAAAGACATCCTGATCATCGACGTAGCCACACACAAAGCAGTGAACTCCGGGTTTTAGATGAATATCGATACTATTACATTCAGGACAGACATCGACATAGTTGAGCCTGCCACTCTGGCAATTTCTGCATAGCCGAATTCTGTCGATCAATTTGCCGGGTACCAGCAGATGGTGCTCCACGGCCCGCATCAAAGCCAAGTTTGACTCGATCCCGACCAGGCAGTCCAATAACGGGTAGCGATAGCCTTTTTGATAGATGGCAGACCAAACAGGTGTGAGGTGAAAATGAGATCGCGGCCAGCAATACCATGCCAGTAAATCCAGCGGCTCTGGATGAGAGGTCTTGTGCAACAAGCTCAGCTTTTCAACAATCGCGGGAATCCTGTGCCTCATTTGTTCTTGGTAGCCATCTGCTAACACATCTGACATTTTACTGCGCGATACACAAAATACCGGCTGAAGTCGGCGAAGCTCATCACTGCGAATCTTCAGCAGAATCTCATCTTGTCGGGCAGGTTCGACATTTACCAACACAGAGGGGTATTTGTAGATATCCCATTGGTCAACACGATCAATACTTGTCGGCAATTCTTCAATCGGGTCGCCAATCACCTGGATACGTGCCTGCTTATCTATTGACTCAGCCATCGTTACACCTGCCTTAACGTCATGAGAACTTCAAGCTACAAACCACGCTTACTCTTTTGATCACCGCCAAAGGTGCAAGTAAATAAAACCCTTTTAAGGCAATATGTTGTGTTATTAGTTTAGGCTGTATCCTCTCTTTGTCTTTTGTTCGGTTCTGAGAAGAAAGTGATATTGCTCGAGCAAATTATGATTAAAAATACTCAACATTATGATTTTTAGCATGTTCTAGAAATTTTCTGATAGCTATCTACTCGCTTGTTTTGGCATAATCAAACATCTCAATACGAAAGAGTACGACACTGATCCATGAATGCCTTATCCCCTACCAAACTACTGTGCAGCGCAGCTCTTCTTGCCGCATCTGGCCTGAGCTCCACAGCGAACGCCGCCGCCAACTTCCCTTACAATTACTTCGAAGTTCGCGTGCCGTTAAGTCCCGGGGGATTAGGTATTGCAGGTAGCCAGGAAATTCATCCTAATGCCCATATGATTGCCGAGGCCGAGAGTCGTTTTGAAAATGACTGGATCATCGGCGCCGGATTGGGTTTCCATGCCGCCGTTAACCAGTTCACCGACTTAAACGGGCAAATTAAGTTACTGTCCTTCAAGAATGAAGAGAATGATAAATCAATGGGACGCCTGGCTTCCGAGCTGAACTTCGGCTTATCTGCCTGGATAATGCCCCAGCTTGAAACTGGCGGAAAGGTTGGCGTTATTGCAGCAGAGGAAGATATAACCATCTTTAGTCTCTATGCCCGCCTTCATACCGGCGATGCTTTTTCTATGGGGGCAGAGTGGCGAATTAAAGGTGTTAATGATCAGACACTTGCTTTCTCGGTACGATACCCGTTTTAAGTCTATTATTGGCTAGGCCCCTTGTTTGGGCTTAATAGCAAGTCTTGCAATTCATAAGTGATAAGGAAATCAACGATGTCTAAGAAAGTCTATTGTATTGCCCAGTTCCAGCCCAAGGCCGGGCGCGAGCAGGAACTGTTCGAAGCCCTGCAAGCCTTAGAACCCAACACCCTGCGTGAAGATGGCTGTATCCAGTATATCGTTACTCGCCACATCCCGAGCGATTTCGCACCCGGCGACTCCTACCCAATTGCTTTTAATGAAATTTGGGCTGATATGGCGGCTTTCGAGGCACACTGTCAGCGCGAAGAAATCCAGGGCTTTTTTGCCCAGCATTGTGAAGCCGACACAGGAGCGGCAGAGAAATGGAATGTGTGTATTTATTCCGATGAGCCAAGCAACTACGATGCACCTAAACTAGCCTAATCCAATTTTGCTACCCTATTATCAGGACAACTCAGTTCACCTTGAAATGAGTTGTCCTTTTCTTTCTAAAAGTCCCTTAAGTGACAGAACCGTCAATATTCAACCAGGTGATGTGCGATAGCGCTCACAAGTTTATAAAACACAGATACGCATTGCATAACTTTAGCGATCTCCGTCACTCTAGCCCCTAAGTATTAGATTTAGAATCATCAACTAAATTCCAATGACAATAATAAGTTAAATGATGAAAAAACATATCTTAGCCTCTGCCATCTGCCTCTCACTTGCCGGTCAGGCCTTTGCCGCAAATGGAGACATCGTTGATGTCACTATTCTTGGTACTTCAGATATTCACGGCCACTTTATGCCATGGGACTACGCCAGCGACAAACTCAATATGCGCGGTAGCCTGAGCCAGATTGCTACCAAGGTAAAATCAATCCGTGAAAAACAGGACAATGTGATCCTGGTTGATGCTGGCGACACCATTCAAGGTAACTTCGTCGAGACGTTCAAAGACGAACCTGTTGACCCTATGATGCTGGGCTTCAACGAAATGGACTATGATATTTGGGTACTGGGCAACCACGAATTCGACTTCGGCCTTAATGTACTTAATCGTTCATTGACTCAGTTTAAAGGCACGTCACTTGGCGGTAACATCAAACGCCCTGATGGTAACCCGTTCCTGCCTGCATACAAAATTATCGAAAAACAAGGTGTTAAAGTCGGTTTCATTGGTATGGACACACCAATGACACAAGTATTTGCCGAAGGCACGAACCGTCTTCAAGGCGTGACGTTTACCAATCCTGCGCTCGAAGTGAAAAAAGTCATCAAGCAGATTGACGACAAAGTCGATGCTATTGTGCTTGTCGCGCATATGGGTATCGACAATGAAAATAACATCGAAGCAACCGGTGTCCGGGACATTGCCAACGTCAACCCGGAACTCGATACTATCGTAGCCGGTCACATGCATACCCGAATTGACAAGGTCACAATTAACGGCGTCATTATCACCGAGCCGGACAAATACGGCCGTGCCCTTTCCCGTGTCGATCTGCAGTTCGAAGAAAGAAATGGCCAATTCACGCTGGTGAACAAAGACAGCTACACCTACAAAATTAAAGGCACGGCTTCCGATGAAAAAATGGAAGAGCTTTATGCGCCTTACCATAAGCGCCTGCGTGAAAATGCAAACCGTGTAATTGCTGAACTTTCCGGTGTTGATCTGGTGCCAGAGAATGAAATCAAGGGAATTCCTCAGGTTCACATTCAGGATACAGGCATCAGTACGCTTTTCCAGGAAGCCAGCATGTACTATGCGCCTAAAGCCAATGTTATAGCCCTGCAGATCGACAACGACAATGCAGAACTGGATGTCGGCAAAATCAAGGCAAAAGATATTGCCTACAACTACCAATACGCCGGTGGTGAAATCACAGTTTATGAGATGACGGGCAAAGAGCTGAAGACCTACATGGAATGGTCTGCCGGTTACTTTAATAGCGTTAAAGAGGGTGATGTTACCTACAGCTTTAACCCAGAGCGACGCTCATCAAAATACTCGACTAATGACTTCTTTGCCGGTGTTACCTACACCATTGACCTGACAGAACCTGCGGGTCAACGAATCAAATCTCTGAAGTTTAGCGATGGCAACATGATCACTGACACCACGCCTATCCGTATCGGTATGAACAGCTACCGTATGGGCCACCTCACCAAGGCTGGCGGTGTACTTGAAGGGCGTGATTTCCCGGTACTGTTCGATACTGAAGAAAAATACGGCGAAGACGCTGGCACAATTCGTAACCTGACTATCCGCTATCTGACCGAAGTGAAGAACGGCAAGTACGAAGGCAAGCCAATGCACCGTTGGGCACTGAGCGGGCTGGAAGGCTTTGAGAAAGAGCGCAACATTGTTAAGGCGCTTATCAACGAAGGTAAAATTTCAGTGCCGAGCAGCAAGAATGGCCGCTATACCAACACAGCATCCATTAACGTAAAAGATAAGATTTTTACGACTAGTGATGAATTCAAACGTTATGTAGCCCAGATGGAGCAAAAGCTAAGCAGTAGCACTGAAGCGGCCGCTAAAGAGCAGATTGAGCGGGAACTAATTATTGCCAAAGCTCTAAATAAAGCCTAAGACGAACAACAATCATAACTACAAAGCCTCCGTGAAGACGGAGGTTTTTTTGTGCTCACTTTTCAATCAACAATCGCCATCACATCAACTTTTCACTTTCAAGTCAGTTCATTACATCTCCTCTCTCAATGCCGACAGGTGTTTAAAGTTTGCTCGCAGTCTCAAATTTTCAGCACGTAGCACACGAAATAATTCAATTGTGATATTTGGCCGTTTTTTAACATAAACTTACAATAAAATCCCAAAAACAGACAATCAAAGCAGTCCAACTATCCAGAATTAACAGTTATATCCACAGAAGAAACTAGGTTGACCATTCAAATTCTAGTCTAATTAACAAAGGGGTTGTTATGAGTACCGATGGAACTACTGTCGACAGACCGACAAAGAAAAAGCTCAGCTTTCCTTCCGCATATACAGTACTGTTTTGCGTTGCCGCGCTGGTGGCAATGCTAACCTGGTTTGTAGATGCCGGTGTCTACAACAAGCTGTCCTACGAAGGTGATAGTTTTATGATCACCTATGCGGATGGCAAGACAGAGACACTGCCCGCGACGCAGGAAACATTAGATAGTGTCGGCATTAAGGCTGATCTGGAAAAATTCGTCAACGGTGACATTTATAAACCAGTAGGTATACCTAACTCCTACACCACTGTCGATCCGAATCCGCAAGGGATCATGGATTTATTCCAGGCACCGATTCAAGGCATGTATCAGTCTATTGATGTCGTGTTCTTTGTTCTTGTGATTGGTGGCTTTATCGGCATCGTCAACCATTCAGGTGCATTTGGCTCCGGTATCAACCGTCTGTCACAAGTCATGACAGGGCGGGAAAAATGGCTCATTGTAATAGTGACAGCCTTAATAGCCCTGGGCGGTACAAGCTTTGGTATGGCTGAAGAGACCATTGCCTTCTACCCTATTCTCGTTCCCATTTTTATTGCCGCTGGCTATGACGCTATTGTGGCCCTCGCCGCGATTTATCTTGGTTCTTCTATAGGTACAATGTGCTCGACGGTTAACCCATTTAGTACCATCATTGCTTCTAACGCAGCTGGTATCAACTGGACCCTGGGCTTAGGTTCACGCATGGCATTGTTAATTGCTGGTACCGTTGTCTGCATGGTGTATATCATTCGCTATGCACAAAAGGTAAAAGCAGATCCAACCCAATCTCTGATCTATAACCAGAAAAAAGAAATTGAAGAGCGTTTCCTTAAAAATATCGATACCAACGCATCGGCAACTAAGCTGGAAAAACGTCACTCAATTATTCTGACTCTGTTCGCCAGTACCTTCTTTATTATGGTATATGGCGTATCCAGCCTCGGCTGGTGGTTTGAAGAAATGACCACCTTGTTCTTCGTTTCTGCCATCGTTATTGCCCTGGTTGACAGGATCCCGGAAAAAGAGTTTGTCCGCGAGTTTATTCAGGGTGCCAATGACTTGCTGGGTGTCGCACTAATTATCGCGATTGCCCGAGGTGTAACGGTATTGATGGATGGCGGCATGATCAGTGACTCCATTCTGCATGCCAGTGCCTCGATGGTTGAAGGCATGGATAAAGGCCTGTTCATTGTTGTCATGATGTTCCTGTTTGCAGGCGTGTCGTTCTTTGTACCTTCTTCATCAGGTTTGGCAGTGCTGTCGATGCCTATCATGGCGCCATTGGCCGATGTGGTCGGTATTCCGCGTGACAATATTGTCAGCTCATATCAATTTGGCATGGGGCTCATGGCCTTTATTACGCCTACCGGTTTGGTACTCGCTTCACTGGCTATGGTTAATGTCACCTTCGATAAATGGTTACGATTTGTAATGCCGCTGCTTGGCATTCTCGTTGCGATGGCAGCCGCAACCTTGTTAATCAGCGTTTATATCTAATCCCGCTTCGACACCACCTATCACTCTCAATTCATACTTTTGGATTGAGAGTGAGTCATAATATATTCACTATGCTTTAACTACCGAGCGTTTATTTCATTGGATAACTATGTCAGAAAGCCAGTCTGTCCCATCTATACCGCAATTTACAATCACGGTATTGCTCTATGACCAATTCGATTTGCTGGAAGTCTCCGGGCCGCTTGAAATGTTTGGCACCCTGCCCGAACATTTTGACATTCAGAGATC
>NZ_JAKRFQ010000215.1 GCF_022347985.1 Photobacterium sp. OFAV2-7 | reverse complement strand
AGCCTTGCAACAGGGGTTCGTGGCTTCCTGTCAGCCTGTTGATGATGGGCCGATGGATTCTCCTGAAATTGTGGCTGCAATGGCGAAGGCTGCCGTTGCTGGTGGGGCTGCTGGCCTCAGAATTGAGGGGATCGATAACCTGAAAGCCGTTCGAGCGGCTGTATCCGTACCGATTATAGGGATAGTCAAACGTGATCTTGCAGGATCCGAGGTTCGCATTACCCCTTATCTTGAAGATATCCGGGCACTAAAAAGTGCAGGGGCGGACATTATTGCCATTGATGCCACTGAGCGCGAGCGCCCAGTGCCGGTATCCGAGCTGATCAATGAGGTCCACCGGCTTGGCTGCATGGCAATGGCAGATTGCGCAACATTTGAAGAAGGTGTGCGCTGCCATCAACAAGGGGTAGAAATTATTGGATCAACTTTGTCGGGTTATACCGGTGGTCCGGTCCCCGAAGAACCTGACTTCGAACTGGTCCGTCGACTCAAAGAGGCTGGGTGCAATGTGATGGCGGAAGGGCGTTACAACACACCGGCGCTTGCTCGTAAGGCAATAGAAGCCGGAGCATTTTGCGTGACAGTCGGCTCGGCCATTACACGTATCGAACACATATGTGACTGGTTCCGCTCTGAGGTCGATCTTGGCCGACAGCAGGTTTCACAAGCGCAGGCATCGTAGGTGTCGTTATGAAAACATATTTAGCCGTTGATCTTGGCGGAACAAAAATTGCCGCGGCACTGGTCCGAAATCATATCCTTGTTAAGCGAGCGCAGATTGAAACGCCATCATCACAATCCCCGGCAGCGCTCTCTGAGGCTTTGAAAGCCTTATTGTTGCCTCTTTCTCATGAGGCTGACTCCGTCGCGATTGCCTCGACGGGGATCATCGACAACGGGATTCTGACAGCACTTAACCCGGATAACCTGGGTGGCCTGAATAATTACCCGTTGCAGGACGTTGTTGCTGATATAACGGGGCTGGAGACAGTTGCAATCAATGATGCCCAGGCTGCTGCATGGGCAGAATACACGGCGCTGTGCCAACCTGCTAAAAATATGGCTTTTGTTACTGTCTCGACAGGTGTTGGGGCCGGATTGGTCATTGATGGAAAACTACTGACCGGGCCTCGCGGTGTAGCCGGTCATGCCGGGCATATGCTGGCAGATCCTACCGGGCCGATGTGTGGTTGTGGCCGGAGAGGATGCGTTGAAAGCGTGGCGTCCGGCAGGGCTATTGCGCGGGCGGGAGAGGCCTATTTCGCAGCGGGTTGTAGCGGATATGCTGTCTACCAGCAATTTCTAGCGGGCGATGAAAACGCCGAGGCGATTATCCGTCGCTCTGCAAAGGCGATAGCCAATTTGATTGCTGATCTTACTATTAGCCTTGATCTTGATGTTGTGACGCTCGGCGGCAGTGTCGGGCTCGCTGAAAACTACCTCGCTCTGGTTCAGTCGTACTTATCTCAATTGCCTGCATTCTACCAACCTAAGTTGATCCCGGCTGCTAGCGGGTCGGACGCAGGGTTGATCGGCGTAGCCAGATGGGCAGAAGCCAATACCTAAAACAGAATAAATGAATCAACTTACCTCAACCTACTTTCATTGACAGGAGTTAAGGCATGGAAATGCATGCATTTGGTACCCTCAATTATATCGTTTTGCTGGTGTATCTCGCCGCCATTATGCTCGTGGGGGTGTATTTTGTGCGTCGCCAAAAGTCAGCGGATGACTACTTCAAGGCGGGAGGCCGTATCCCCGGCTGGGCTGCCGGGATCAGTGTTTTTGCCACGACACTCAGCTCGATCACCTTTATGTCGATCCCGGCCAAGGCCTATACCGGAGACTGGACGTTCCTTATTGGCCAGTACATTGCGATCCTGATTTTGCCGTTTGTATTTATGTACTATATCCCGTTCTTCCGTAAGCTAAACCTCACCTCGGCCTACGAGTATCTGGAAAAGCGTTTTGATATCAAGATGCGCCTGTTTGCCAGCATCTCTTTTATGCTGTTTCACATCGGTCGTATTGCAATTATTACCTATCTGACGGCGCTGGCACTTATCCCTTTCATCGACATCAACCCGCTGACAATTGTTTTCCTGATTGGTGTTCTGTGTATTATTTATACCTTTATGGGCGGGATTGAAGGCGTTATTTGGACCGATGTGATCCAGGGGATAATGCTTTCTGTGGCTGCTGTGATGATCTTTGTCATGATCTGTTTTAACGTCGACGGCGGAATGACCGAGATATTCAGCATGTCAGCACAAGCCGACAAGTATTTCCCTGCTGACAAGTTTGCCTGGAGCTGGTCTGAAAGTACGATACCGGTACTGATGATAGGGTTCCTGTTCGCCAGTCTGCAGCAATTTACAGCTAGCCAGGATGTTGTCCAGCGCTACATCGTGACCGATTCCATTGATGAAACAAAAAAGGCCCTGGTGACGAATGCAAAGCTGGTTGCCTGCATCCCGGTGTTCTTCTTTGCAGTAGGGGCGGCGTTATACGCTTATTACACACAAAACCCATCGTTATTGCTTGAAGACTTTAATACCGGCGGGATTTTACCTTTCTTTGTTATCTCGCAGATGCCAGCCGGGATTGCCGGTCTTATCATTGCCGCTATTTTTGCCGCATCACAATCAAGTATTTCAAGTAGTCTGAACAGCATCTCGGCCTGTTTCACTTCTGATATCTACAACCGTCTTGGTACAACCAAGACGCCGGAAGAGAACCTGAAGGTAGGACGAATCGTGACAGTGCTGGCTGGTGTCTTTGGTGTACTGGCATCAACCTATCTCATTATGTCGAATGAAAGTGAGCTGTGGGATGCCTTTAATAGCCTGATTGGCTTGATGGGCGGCCCGATGACAGGTCTGTTCATGTTGGGCGTCTTTGTTCGTAGAGCCAATGCCAATAGCGCGCTGGTTGGTGTGGTTGCCGCCGTTGCCTCGGTACTGTGGGTTCGCTCGACAACCGATCTGAACTTCTTCTTCTATGGTGTTATCGGTACCCTGGTAGTGGTTATTGTTGGCTATCTGACTGCGCCACTATTTAAAAACACTCACGCGAAAGAAGAAATTGAAGCCCTTACGATTCAGGGCCAAGACTAACCGCTTGATTTGAATTTCCTCCAATTCCCCCTGAAGGCTTAAGTCTTGATGGCTTAGGTCTTCTCTTTTAGAGAGTCAGACAATGATATTAGGTCATATAGAACAGCCGGAGAGCTATGCTTTTCTGCCTGGGGCGATAAAAAAGAGCCTCGACTATTTGCGCGCTACCGACTTACAGGCACTTGAGCTGGGTCGGCATGAAATCGATGGCGATGACATCTTTGCCAATGTGATGGCATTTGACACCGTGGATGCCAATGAGAAACTGGCCGAGGTCCACAAGGAGTATATCGATATCCAGTACTTGATATCAGGTACCGAGCGAATTGGCTTTGGCCTGCCGTCAGCGGCTAATCAGGTAGCCAAAGAATATGATCAAACGGACGATTACTATCTGGTTGAAGGTATGGAGTGCGAATCTGAAGTGAACCTCGGACCGGATATGTTTGCCATATTTTTCCCGGAAGAACCTCATAAGCCGGGTTGCCGTTGTCAGAGCAGAAGTTCTATCAAGAAAGTGGTGGTCAAGGTACATAAAAGTTTATTGGCCGCCAGTGTATAGGGATAGCCTTTCTTCTTCTGTGAGTCGGTTGGACTACAGCGAGCAGGTATAAAAAACGAGGCACGATGGCCTCGTTTTTGGTTTTTGCTAATCCCAGAGCATATTAATCGCTTAACGTGTTCCTGTTCCGTTTACATTACGTTGACAATTCACACAGTGGCCTTGAGCCCTTTGAGTTTTGCCAAGTGAGTTAACGGCGATTAATGGGGCGTTTTTAGCCCAATTTAATGATTGCTTTTGTACAACTCGGCAAAGCTTGGTTGGTACAGAGCAACAACTTTTTCAAAAATACGAGCCATAACTACTTCCTCAATCTAAAAACAATTCTGATGGGGAAACAGCTTACAACCCGCCTAAAAGACGTCTTTTACTGTCTGGGCGGCTTAATCTGTTTCTGACGCTGATTATAGATATTTATTTGTCATGCAAAAGCGAGATAAATTCTGTTTTGTCATTAGTTTTTCTAATCTGAAATATTATGCTTCTGTTCTCGCATATTAATGTTTTATAGCTTTTATAGAGAGTTGCCTGAGTGATTTATTGATACTGTGATCTCGATAGACCTGTTTTTTCTAAGCCATTTCCTTGATGAATATGATGATTTAAAACAGATTGTGACCATGTATTAACTGGTCGTTTTTAGTATGAAAGATCGTGTTTTTTTCTATTCACAGAGAGATTTATCTAGTTGGGACTTTGGTTGATCTAAATCAAGTAAAATCGATGTGTATAAATCTTGAGCGGCGTTTCTTGATATTTATCAAAGCAAATTGTGAGATAAATAGATTGAGCGGGGCGGAGAATATCAGTAATATTAGCAATGACTTTATTAGCTGTAGCTTAACAACAAATTAACTAATTTGGCACATGACTGCAACATAGAAAGGAAGCCATTGATTCTTACTAAAATGGCTACCAGGAAGGTGACCTAAATAAGCGGTTTGTAAGCTACATTTTGCTAGCCCAACCATTGGTACACAGTGTAGTACTGTCGTCAGTCAGCCTGGCGAAAAAAGGAGTTCTCAATGTTCACTGATATCGTCGAACTATCGCGGTTACAGTTCGCATTAACTGCGATGTATCACTTTTTGTTCGTCCCCTTGACTCTTGGTATGGCGTTCCTGCTTGCCATCATGGAGTCGGTTTATGTAATGACCGGAAAGCAAATCTACAAGGATATGACTAAGTTCTGGGGTAAGCTTTTCGCCATCAACTTTGCCCTGGGTGTATCCACGGGTTTAACCATGGAGTTTCAGTTCGGTACGAACTGGGCTTACTACTCCCACTACGTAGGTGATATCTTCGGTGCCCCGCTGGCTATCGAAGCCCTGATTGCCTTTTTCCTTGAATCTACTCTTGTCGGCCTGTTCTTCTTCGGCTGGGATCGCCTATCTAAGCGTCAGCACCTTGCTGTTACCTGGTTGGTGGCTCTTGGTTCCAACTTCTCGGCATTGTGGATCCTTATTGCAAACGGCTGGATGCAGAACCCTGTGGGTGCAGAGTTCAACTTCGAAACCATGCGAATGGAAATGGTGAGCTTTGCCGAAGTGGTAATGAACCCTGTTGCTCAGGTGAAATTTGTTCACACTGTAGCGTCTGGTTATGTCTGTGGTGCAATGTTCATTATGGGTATCAGTGCTTACTATCTGCTGAAAGGCCGAGATATTCCGTTTGCTCGCCGTTCTTTCGCTATTGCCGCTTCTTTCGGTATGGCGTCAATTCTGTCGGTTATCGTGCTGGGTGATGAATCTGGTTATGAGCTGGGTGACGTACAGAAAACCAAGCTGGCAGCTATCGAAGCCGAATGGCACACCGAAGAAGCACCGGCAGCGTTTACTCTATTTGGTGTTCCTAATCAGGAAACCATGGAAACTGACTTCGCGATTAAGATCCCTTATGTGATGGGGATTATCGCTACGCGTTCTTTTGACAAAGAAGTGACTGGTCTTCGCGATCTTAAAGCCGAGCACGAAGTGCGTATCCGTAACGGTATGGTTGCCTACGGTCTGCTAGAGAAGCTGCGTGCCGGTGATAAGACACCTGAAAACATTGCTGCCTTCGATGAAGTGAAGCATGACCTTGGTTATGGCCTGCTACTTAAACCGTACGCTGAGAATGTGGTTGACGCGACAGAAGCCGATATTGCACAGGCGGCAGATGATTCAATCCCGACAGTTTGGCCGCTATTCTGGAGCTTCCGTATTATGGTGGCTTGTGGCTTTATTATGCTGGGTATTATTGGTGCCGCATTTATTCAGACTTGCCGTCATAAGATCACTGGTAACAAGTGGGTACTAAAAGCAGCGCTTTACGGTATTCCACTACCTTGGATCGCTATTGAAGCGGGTTGGTTCGTTGCTGAATATGGTCGTCAGCCTTGGGCGGTGGGTGAAATTCTGCCGGTATCAATGGCCGTGTCGAACCTTCAGGCCTCTGACATCATTACTTCCATGTTGGCTATTATCGCCTTGTACACTGTGTTCCTGATCGCTGAGATGTACCTAATGATCAAGTTCGCTCGTCTGGGTCCAAGCAGCCTGAAAACAGGTCGTTACCACTTTGAAACAACCGATGCACCGCAGAATGTGGTATCGCGTCAGGTTGAAGCGTAATCAGGGAGAATTAGGCAATGTTTGAATATGAAGTATTGCGATTTATCTGGTGGGTGTTGATCGGTGTGCTATGCATCGGCTTTGCAGTCACGGATGGTTTTGATATGGGTGTTGGTGTTCTGTCCCGAATCATTGGTAAAACAGACACTGAACGTCGAGTAATGATTAACTCGATCGCCCCGCACTGGGACGGTAACCAGGTTTGGTTAATCACCGCGGGTGGTGCACTATTTGCGGCATGGCCACTGGTTTATGCAACGGCATTTTCTGGCTTCTATTTTGCCATGATCATCACGTTGGCTGCGCTTTGGCTGCGTCCTATTGGCTTCGAT
>NZ_JAKRFQ010000214.1 GCF_022347985.1 Photobacterium sp. OFAV2-7 | reverse complement strand
GGCCGGCAGCTGGTGCAGTTGCAGCAGCAGGGCGAACCGAACGGCGCATGAAGACACGTTTTCGTGCCAGCTCGCCAACACGCTTTTGCAACAGGCCAACCGCCTCATCACGGTTGCGGGCAATATCTTCAAATTTCTTCGGCAGAAAATCCAACGCACCGGCATCAAGTGCATCCAGTGTCGCCTTCGCACCCTCGTGGGTCAGCGAAGAGAACATCAGGATCGGGGTCGGCGCGCTTTTCATGATTTCACGCACGGCAGTAATACCGTCCATCACCGGCATCTCAATGTCCATGGTGATGACATCAGGCTGAAGCTTGTTAGTCAGTTCTACCGCTTCTTTACCATTGACGGCACTGCCAATCACCTCTAGTCGAGGATCGGAGTTAATTATTTCACTGACACGGCGGCGGAAAAAGCTTGAATCATCCACCACCAATACTTTTACTGCCATGTTGTCTTTATCCCGTATATATGAGTTATCCAGCCTATCTAACAAACTGAACAATTATCTGGCACAGGAAAGCCCGACAAGCTAACAGAACCAGATAATAATTTAATTTGCTATTTAGGGGCTTTACGCCCCTAATTTAGTTGTCGCTCTGGTGTTGAGTGAACAGCCTGGCCTTAGCGGCCGGCATAGTGTTTTAGCAGGTTCGGAACGTCCAGGATCAACGCAATATGACCATCACTGGTAATGGTTGCACCAGCCATACCCGGAGTACCCTGAAGCAGTTCGTCAAGCGGCTTGATTACCACTTCTTCCTGACCAATCAAGGTATCAACCACAAAGCCAATACGCTGGTGGCCAATTTGAACAATCACCACGTGGCCATGGTCACGCTCACGCTTCGGCAGACCGACAGCTGACAACCAGTCTTGCAGGTAGAACAGCGGGATAGCCTTCTCACGAACAATGATCGTCAGCTGACCGTCAACATTGTTGGTCTTGCGTAGGTCAAGGTGGAAAATCTCGTTCACGCTTGCCAGAGGCAGAGCAAACGGCTGATCAGCCACGCCAACCATCAGGGTCGGCAGAATTGCCAGCGTCAACGGTACCTTGATATCAATACGGGTACCCTTACCCAGCGCCGAATCAATGCTGATTGAGCCGTTAAGCTGACTGATCCCGGTCTTAACCACATCCATGCCCACACCACGACCGGAGATATCAGAGATTTCTTTCTTGGTCGAGAAGCCTGGCGCAAAGATCAGGTTATAACACTCTGAATCAGTAAGGCGTGAAGCTGCATCAGCGTCCATCACACCACGGTCAACGGCGATGTTACGCAGTTTATCCGGATCCATACCGCCGCCATCATCCTCGATGGTCAGCAGAATATGGTCGCCTTCCTGAGAGGCAGACAGCAGTACGGTACCAATACGCGGTTTACCTGCTTTTTCACGGGCATCCGGCATTTCGATACCATGGTCAACCGAGTTGCGGACCAAGTGAACCAGCGGATCGGCCAGCGCCTCAACCAGGTTCTTATCCAAATCAGTTTCTTCACCGCGCATTTCCAGCACGATTTCTTTTTTCAAGCTACGCGCCAAGTCACGAACAACCCGAGGGAAGCGGCCAAAGACTTTCTTGATTGGCTGCATACGGGTTTTCATCACCGCGCCCTGCAAATCGGCAGTCACGACATCCAAGTTAGATACAGCCTTGGACATTTCCTCGTCATTGGTATTAAGGCCCAGGCTAACCAGACGGTTACGGACCAGTACCAACTCACCCACCATGTTCATGATGGTATCCAGGGTCGAGGTATCAACACGGACTGTCGCTTCGGCGGCCGGTTTGCCTTTATCCTTGGCAACAGCTTTCGGCTTTCTTTCTGCCACAGGTTTAGGTGCCGGAGCTGGTGCACTGGCTACAGGAGCCGGTACTGCTGGTTCCGCAGGGGCTGCTGCAGGAGCCGCTGGCGCGACAGGCACTTCAGTGCTTGCCGGTTTAGAGACATCTGCCAGCATATCAGCCACAGGGCGAGTCGCCATCTCCAGCTCTTCTGCTGATGGGCCTTTACCCGAGCCATGCAGCTCATCAAGCAAACGCTCGAACTCATCGTCAGTCATCAGGTCATCATCACCTGAGCTGGCACCTGTGTCGCTAGGTACCGTCGAGGCAGCTACCGGTACAGCTGGCGCTGGTGTAGCTGGAACCGGTGTAGCAACAACCACGCTGTCAGTATTGCCCGGGCCTTTGCCTGCGCCGTGCAGTTCGTCCAACAGACGCTCGAACTCATCATCGGTGATGTCACCCGACTCAGACTGAATCTGATCCACAACAGCTGCATTGCCTGCTTGTGGCGCAGGTGCCGATGCTGGGGTTGGAGCTGGTGCTGCAGAAGAAGCTGAAGGGCCACTGCCTGCACCATGAAGCTCATCAAGTAGACGATCAAATTCATCTTGAGTCATATCGTCAACCGTATCGCCGGCAATCGCCGATGATGGGGCAGCAGGCTGCGCCGCTACTGGTTCAACTACCGGGCTTGGTGCCACAGGTTCAGGAACCACAACCGGCTCTGGCTCTGCGACTGGCGCAGCGGCAGCAGGAGCAAGTTCTTCTGCTGTCGGCGGCTGACTGTAACGGTGAAGCGCATCAAGCAGGCTCTGCTCAGCGGGAACAAGTGGTTCACGCTCCTGCACCAAACCAAACATTTCGTTGATGGTATCCAGCGCCTCAAGAATCACATCCATTAATTCTGGTGTAACGCTTCGCTTGCCGGTTCTCAGCAAGTCAAAGATATTCTCTGCACCATGGCATGCATCCACCAACTCAGTCAGAGAGAGGAAACCAGCGCCACCCTTAACGGTGTGAAAACCACGGAAAATCGCATTGAGCAGCTCTGAATCTTCAGGGCTACGCTCAAGCTCAACCAGCTGCTCAGACAGCAACTCAAGAATTTCTCCTGCTTCAATCAAAAAGTCTTGCAGGATGTCTTCGTCTAAATCAAAGCTCATATATTTCCCCTAAAATCCAAGACTAGACAGCAAGTCGTCAACATCATCCTGTGAGGACATGACATTTTCACGTTCTTCTGTGTTGACAATTGGCCCCTCGGGAGTAAGCACACAGGCTTCTGTAAGGGCATCTGATCTGTCTTCTTGTTCCATGCCAAAGGCTTTAAGGATTTCGACTAATTGATCTTCCACTTCGTGCACCAATTCGATGACACGACGTATTATCTGTCCGGTGAGATCCTGAAAGTCTTGAGCCATTAAAATTTCTGTCAAATGGCTACGAAGCGCATTGTTGTCACTTTCAACCTGTACCAACAAGCTGTCAATTTCATGGCATAGTAACTTAAATTCATTAAGCGCAATCTGCCCGCCCATTAGACGCTTCCACTGAGGATGAACCTGACTCAGAGAGTCATTCAACCTATCGGCAAGCGGCTCGATACTATCGATCGCATCCATGGTTTTATTAGCAGCAGATTCCGTTTTATCAATCACATATGACAAACGGTCACGGGCGTCAGGAATTTCGTTCTTCGCTAAATCATTAAGACGGGGATCAAGACGAAAATTTGCCAGTGAATCATGCAATTGGCGAGTCAACTTACCCACTTCTGCATAGACAGGATCACGACTGTCGGAGACAAGCCCCTGTACAAGCGTGTTTGCTTCGTCCTGTTTCCCATCTTCAAGCAGGCTGACAAGCTGCTTAGCCTGATCGAGTGAAATCATTATGGTTATTACCCTTTTAGCGCCTGACGATTGTAATTACTGCATACGCTCGAAGATTTTATCTAACTTCTCTTTCAACGTAGCTGCCGTAAATGGCTTAACGATATAACCGTTAACACCCGCCTGCGCAGCTTCGATAATCTGCTCGCGTTTTGCTTCAGCGGTGATCATCAGTACCGGAAGGTGCTTCAGTTCATCATCAGCACGAATGTGCTTAAGCAAATCAATCCCTTGCATACCAGGCATGTTCCAGTCTGTAACAACGAAATCAAACCCGCCTTTTTTCAGCATAGGTAGCGCAGTCAATCCATCATCCGCCTCCTGGGTATTGTTAAAACCTAGGTCACGTAGCAAATTTTTAACGATACGGCGCATTGTTGAGAAGTCATCAACAATGAGGATTTTCATGTTTTTATTCAAAGTTGCCTCCACTGAGGTCACAGTGTTTTTATCTAATATGTATTAAGCAGTCCAAACCTTGAGCTTGGAACGCAAACGTTGCATCGCCTGACTATGAATCTGGCAAATACGAGATTCACTGACCCCGATAACAGCACCAATCTCCTTGAGATTGAGCTCCTCATCATAGTAAAGAGACAGGACCAGCGCCTCTCTTTCAGGCAGTGTTTTTATTGCTTCAGCCAGTGATTGACGGAAATTATCATTCACAACACCCTGAAATGGAAGATTTTCTTCAAGTGCTTCTTCACTTGCGACAGCATCTTCCGATACACCCAGATCATCCATACCAATAAGACGCCCACAATTAACATCATTTAGCGCCTGATGGTACTGTTCGAGTGTCATTTCGAGATGTTCGGCAATTTCCTGATCATTAGGGTCTCGCCCAAACTCTGCTTCCAGGAAAGAAATGGCTTCCGTGATGCGCCGGCTATTTTTATACACCGAACGCGGAACCCAGTCTCCACGGCGGATATCATCAAGCATCGCGCCCCGGATCCGGATACCGGCAAAGGTCTCGAAGCTTGCACCTTTGCTGGGATCATAATTCTGCTGTGCTTCCAGGAGGCCTATCATACCAGCCTGAATTAAATCTTCTAATAGAACGTTGGGGGGCAGTCGCCCCATCAGGTGATGAGCAATGCGCTTTACCAATGACGAATATCGCTCAATAAAGGCATGCGGACTCTCCTGATAGCGTCCGTATGTCAATGCTTTATTCACCAATAGGAGCCTCGTTCGGTGTTGGGGCTGGTGTTTGCTTTACCAATAACTTCTCGACAAAGAATTCGAGATGTCCACCTGCACTGCTCGGCACCGGCCAGGTCATGGCCTTCGACGCCAGTGATGTCAACGCTAATGCCGCCGGGCTTCGCGGGAAGGCATCAACCACAATTTTCTGACGTTTAACCGACTGGCGAACCCGATCATCGAGCGGTACACAGGCAACCAGCTCGAGGTTGGCATTGAGGAACCGCTCTGTCACGCGTGTCAGTTTGGCAAACAGCTCCCGCCCTTCACGGTAGCTACGTACCATATTGGCTACAATCTTGAATCGCTGAACATCGTATTCGCGGCTCAGGATTTTGATCAGCGCGTAGGCATCGGTAATGGATGTCGGCTCGTCGCA
Organism: Photobacterium sp. OFAV2-7; assembly: GCF_022347985.1. Taxonomy (GTDB): domain Bacteria; phylum Pseudomonadota; class Gammaproteobacteria; order Enterobacterales; family Vibrionaceae; genus Photobacterium. The sequence continues at coordinate 1,339 of NZ_JAKRFQ010000214.1, read as the reverse complement.
AACAACAACCAGTACGTCCTGCGCTGCTCGCGCAAAACTCAGTACCATATCGGAAATACCGGCAGCGGTATCAACCAGCAGGACATCAATATCGTCTTCGAGGCTGCTGAAAGCACGGATCAGCCCCATATGCTGAGCTGCCGTCAGTTCAGCCATGTTCTGGGTGCCCGACGCCGCCGGAATGATTTTCACCCCGTATGGTCCCTCGACAACGATATCCTGGAGATCGCACTGTCCGGCCAGGACATGTGACAGGTTGCGGCCTGCACGCAGCCCCAACATAACATCCACGTTGGCAAGGCCGAGGTCGGCATCAAGCACCATTACCCGCTTACCCTCGCGAGCCATCGAAATAGCCATGCTCAGGGTCACGTTGGTCTTGCCCACACCACCTTTACCACCAGTAACAGTAATGACCTTAGTGGAAGATAATTTTGTCATACGGCGCAAACCGCTCGCTTGATCGTACATTGCGTTCTCAATCATAAAAGTCTGCCGCCTGATTATCTGAACTATCGCTACTCCAGAAATGAGATTGCTGGCTTAATTCTTGTTCTAGTAATTCGTTTGCACGTGATACCAGGTAATCACCTGTCGCTACTTTAATGTCTTCCGGTACCCGCTGGCCGTCAGCCAGGTAGGCGATAGGCAGCGCACTCTGAATCGATACACAAATTACCTCCCCCAGGCTGAGAGACTCATCCAGCTTGGTCAGGACACAACCCGACAACGGGATCCGGCGGAAGTGTTCAATGGTTTCGTGCAGTACGCGCCGCTGTGCCGTCGAAGGCAGCACCAGAAAACTACGAATCTGTGAGCCACTGTTCTGCATCAGGGTATCAAGCTGCTCAGACAACCGAATATCACGTTGTCCCATCCCTGCAGTATCTAGCAGAACCAGGCGTCTATGCCGTAACTGGTGAAGTATATCGGCCAGCTCCTCGGCATCTTTAGCAACTCTTACCGGACAGCCCATGATTCGACCATATGTGGCCAGCTGTTCATGCGCTCCGATACGATAAGTATCTGTTGTGACAAGGGCGATTTGGTCCGGACCAAAATCCATCGCGGCACGTGCCGCCAACTTGGCGATGGTCGTCGTCTTGCCAACCCCTGTAGGTCCCAGCAGCGCGACAACGCCACCGGTCTCGAGTATACAGTCATCGGTAGTGATGATCTGATCTGACAGCAAATCCAGCAACGCCGGCCAGGCTTCATTAGCCGGGACGTCTTCGGGGATGTAACAGGCCAGCTGGTCGGCAAGCTCCGGAGAGAGCCCCATTTTTTCCAACCGCTTGATCATCATTGCCCGCATCGGTTCGCGGCGCTCGACTTCCTG
>NZ_JAKRFQ010000213.1 GCF_022347985.1 Photobacterium sp. OFAV2-7 | reverse complement strand
CTTTCAGCGAGCCGTCACCAAACAGGTACACGCGCCCTTTTTCCGCCATATGAAAGATCTCAGCCATATCAGAGAAAAAGCCATTCGGACGAATAACACAATATTCAAGCCCAGAAGCTTTCAGCTCATCGACGAAAGCTTCTTTGGCCTGAAAAATCTTCAGGTGTTTCAGTTTTTCACCATTCAGGGCGGAAACATAAATAAACTTCCCTACCCCGCTCTGCCTAGCCTGCTGTAATAAATTCTTATTAGCCTGATAGTCAACATCCATATAGGTCAGGCCGTCTTTTTGCCTGGTGATACCGACAGTTGAGATAACAGTATCTATACCGTCACAACAGCCCGCCAATGAGTCTGGGTTTGTCACCTCAGCCTCTATAACCTCGAAATGTGCTTTCTCGAAAGCGGTAAGCTTTGCTGAATTTCTAACGACTACAGTGACCCGATAACCTCTGCTCTGCAGCTCATGGGCGATATAGCGCCCCAGATAGCCCGTTGCTCCTGCTACAAGTACCTTTTTCATTCTGCCTCCCGCCCGCACTCTCGCCCAAACATCTTAATGGACCACTTGGACTATTAAGCTACCACCTTAACCCAGAGACATCAACACATTTTAGACCAATAGGACTAAAACAGCCTTGTTCACTAGATAAAAGAGAGCATCGGTTCAAAGCATTGAGGTGACTTTCAACAAGGGATGAAAAAGATAATGAGAGTTCGTGAAACAACTTGGGAGGGAAGTGGTGATACAAAAACTAACGAATAAAGACTATTGATGACAACCTTAGGTCAGTTGCCACAGAGGGAGACCGGATTGCCGGATACAAAAAATGCTGGCCTTAGCCAGCATTTTGTCATTTAAAGAATAATCTTTAAATTACAGCTTAACTACGTTAGCTGCCTGAAGACCTTTCTGGCCTTGCTCAGTTTCGAAAGAAACTTTCTGACCTTCAGCAAGAGTCTTGAAACCTTCAGAAGCGATAGCACGGAAGTGAACGAAAACGTCAGCGCCGCCGTTGTCCTGAGTGATGAAACCGAAACCTTTCTCTTCGTTGAACCACTTAACGGTACCAGTAGATTTAGACATGATTATATCCTAATTTTTTAACAAATAATTCGCATAATGCGTGTATAGCCGGGAAAAGAATTACTTATGTGAGGAATAATTATGAATGGAAACTTCATGATACTAGCTGGTAAGCAGGTGTAGAGAAGCGTTCTAAAAGCATAATTTGTATTTCATATAAATAGGTCTGATTACAGGCCGGGGTCAATACTACCAGCATTTAACGCTTTGTATAGTGTTTTTATCATTTATTTCTGGCTTCGTTAGGGTCTTGTTCAGCATGCCAAAACAAAACGTTAAATCGCCTTAAATACCTGAGACTCACTATGTCTGTTTTACCACCTTAATTGTCAGTAATGGCTGTAGAGAAACACACAGGTGTGACCAATAATTAGCAGATACTCAATACACATCATCGATTACTCAGAGGAGTCTCAATGACAGTCGAAACCCAAATCCCGTTACTTGATGAAATTTTGGAACCGTGGAAACCTGTCATCGGCGATGACTTTGAAGGATATAAAAATCATGTCACCAGAATGCTGAACTTCTGCTTTTACTTGGCGATTCCCAATGAAGTCGAGCGCAAAAAGCTCATTATTGCTGCCGCCTTTCATGACATTGGGATCTGGAGTGACAATACCGTTGACTATCTTCCACCGTCAATAAAGCAATCCCGTGAATACCTCCAGGCTAACAACCTTGAGGAATGGACTGAAGAAGTGGAACTAATTATCGGGGAACACCATAAAATAAGGCCATATAAAAACAAGCGCTACCCACTGGTTGAGTGGTTCCGCCAAGGTGATTTGGTCGATTTTTCGTTAGGCATGATCAAATGCGGAGTACCGTCAACCTTCATCACTGACGTAAAAAAGGCCTTGCCCAATGCCGGTTTTCATAAACGCTTGGTACAGTTAACTTGGCAGCAAATCAAGAAGCACCCGCTTAACCCGGCTCCAATGATGAAATGGTAAGCGCCCCCTGACACAATTTTATGGCGAGTTATAACGAAAAAAGCCACCGGAGACTGCCGGTGGCTATTGCTAACAGTATAAGACTTAGATGACTAATCCACCGTCAATTTTCAGTGTCTGACCAGTGATAAACGAGGAACGGTCACTGGCAAGGAACAGGGCCCCTTCAGCAATATCTTCAGGCGTTCCCATACGCTGTAATGGCGTTTTCTTCTTCATATAATCCAGAATTTTTTCTGGTAAATCGACAGTCATCGGGGTTTCGATAAAGCCGGGAGCGATACAGTTGGCACGAACCTTGGCCCCTTTGCGGGCAAATTCTTTCGACCAGCCTTTTGTCATCGCTATCACGCCGCCTTTGGTGGCCGCATAGTTACTCTGTCCGACATTACCGTCTGTTCCCACAACAGAAGACATGCTAATAATCGAACCGGCCCCAACTTCCATCATCACAGGCGCGATAGCCTGAGTCATATTGAAAACGCCTTTGAGGTTAACGTCCGATACGAGATCCCAGTCATCCTCAGTCATTTTATCAATCAAATTATCACGAGTAATACCCGCGTTATTTACCAAGACATCTATTTGACCAAATTCTGCTTTCACCTTCTCGACAAAATTGGCAATGCTCGAACGGTCACACACATTTAGCTCAACAGCACGTACATTAGTGTACTGAGACTCAAGTTCTGCCATAACCGCAGCATTCATATCACAGGCAAATACCACTTTTGCATCGTTAGACGCAAAGGTTTCAACAATACAACGCCCAATTCCTTGCGCACCACCGGTAACAACGCAGATCTTATCTTTTAACATCATTTCCCTCATCCTTAATACCAATAAAAGGTATGAATACAAAAAATGGCTCCAATTAGCGTGCTGGGAAACACAATCATCACTAATTCACTTCATGTCTACATATCTTAGATGAATGATGAAAAATTATTACCAACATTGTTGCAATTCACATTTGCGAATAAAGGAAATAACCATGCAGCCTTTGTGTCATCGCTATTTCATTGGTTTCCAAGGGCGTAGTTTGCTATAAATTGTATGTGGCTAATTATTAATCAGGAAAGGAAATGTTAGACAAGGTTGTCTTTTTTCTTCATGTCATACGTTCAGGCTCCATCAGCGAGGCGGCCAAGAAAAATGGAATATCGGCATCAGCAGCCAGTCGCTGGCTGAACGAACTTGAAGAAAATATGGGGGTAAGCCTATTAAAGCGCACGACAAGAAAAATAAGCCCGACACAGGCAGGTCAGCGCCTTTATGATCGCTTCAGTCTTATTCATACTGAAATTGATGATGTTTTCAATGAAGTCCAAAACTTGAGCAACGGCGACAAGGGAACCATCAAAATTGCAAGCACCCCATTGTTTGCCAAACACTATCTGAGCCAAATCATCGGTGAATATCTGCAAGAGCACCCATCCGTTAACTTTGTCGTGCTCGAAACCGCTTTTGAAGTTGATCATGTTCATGATGTCGACTTTGCAATACGGGCCAATGCGACCTATCGCGGGTTTCAGGACAAAGACAGCTTACTGGTAAAACGCTCCTTATTACGTGAACCCTTAATCGCTTGCTGCTCGCCGGAATATATCAAGCAATTTGGCGAGCCGACCGTTCCTAATGATCTTACTCAACACTTGTGTCTATATGCGACAACTCTGGTTGGCGGTAACAAGTGGATCTTTGAACTTGACGGTGAATATAACTCAGTCGAAATATCTCAGACCGTAGAAGCCGACGACAGTGAAGTGCTGAAAAATATTGCTCTTGCCCACGGCGGAATTGCCTATCTCCCCTATAGCCTGATTGGCTCTGAAATAGCGAAAGGCAATTTGGTTCCGGTATTAAAGAACTATGTCAGTAGTGAGTTTGAATTGAACCTTTACTTTAAACCAAGGAAATATATGCCAGCCCGTTGTGCGAACTTCAAGGATTACCTCATCCAGCGCGTCGGCGAGATTGAAAAGGAAAAAAGAAGGAGTGCGTATAAAAATCAACCTGTCTTAGTTACCGAACAAGACTAGGATATAAACACTCCATAGCGTCCATCAGACGTAATGTGAATACACCCGCGTCAGCAACTGCTCGGCGCAAGCCGCTGCTAACTCTTCAACCGTTACTGAGTTATATATCAACTCTCCATATTCCCACGTAAATACGAGTTTTCCGTCAACAAAAGAAACGGTACAAGACAGTTTGTGCATCGCTTCCCTCTCCTTGCCAATCATCTCATCGTAACGAACCAACTTAATAAGAGGATGCTCCAGAACGGTCTTATCAATCGACAAAGTTTCAGGAATGAAGTTGATATCAATATCAGGGATGGAATCAGCGCCATGAGGGTGTATTGTTGCCGATTTACTACATACAATTAGGAAACAACCAAAACAACAATATTCATTATTATCATCAAGTAGTAACAACAAAGAAGGCATAGGGCGAGAATATATTGTTAAGATCGCTTGGGTATATTCATTTGCTACAGACACAAAAAAACCGGGCGAATGCCCGGTTTTTTTCAAACGTAGTGATTAAGCTTCGTAGCGAGGCTTACGGTCACGGCGTGGACGGTCTGCTGAACCATGGTTGCGTTCACCACGGTAGCTGCCACGGTTGTCGCCACCACGGTTGCGGTCAAAGCGACGCTCGCCGTCACGACGACCACGACCACCTTCACGGTTACCATCACGGTTGCCACGGTAGCCACCACGGTTGCCGTCACGACCACCACCACGACGGTGCTCACGAAGTACCTCGCCTTCAACAACAACAGCTTTTACTTCGTTTTGGCGAATGCGTAGCTTCTTAAGCTGAGCAGACACTTCTGCAGTCATCTTCTTAGGAAGCTGAACATAAGTATGCTCTGGCGCTAGCTTGATAGCACCGATGAACTCTTTGCTCAGGCCTAGTTCGTTCGCAATAGCACCAACGATATCTTTAACCTGTACACCTTGCTCACGGCCAACCTGAAGCTGGTAAGTATCCCAGTCAGCGTTGTTGTAAGAACGACGTTCACGACGCTCACCGCGCTCACCACCTCGATCATCACGACGACGCTCACGACGCTGCTTGTCACGCTCGATAGCAGCAATCATTGGGTCCGGACCTTTGTAGAACAGCGGACGGTTACCTTGCTGGCGCTGAAGCAGCATAGCCGCTAGCGTGGCCGCATCAACTTCAATTGTTTCTTGTAGCTTTTCTACAAGCTCAACAAACGCTTCTACACTTGTTTGCTCTTTCTGAGCAGCAAGCTCCTGACCAAGACGGTTAAGGCGAGCTTCGGCAACAGCATCACGAAGTGGAAGCTGAATTTCTTCCATGCGAGATTTAGTTACGCGCTCAATAGTGCGCAGCATACGGATCTGGTTTGTACGAACAAGCAAAATAGCTTTACCTGTACGTCCAGCACGACCTGTACGACCGATACGGTGAATATACGACTCAACGTCGAACGGGATATCGTAGTTGAATACGTGCGTAATACGTGGCACATCAAGACCACGAGCGACAACATCGGTTGCAACCAGGATATCGATAACACCTTTCTTGATGTGATCAACAGTACGCTCACGTAGCGACTGAGGGATATCACCGTGTAGTGCAGCCGCTTTGAAGCCGCGTGCAGATAGCCAGTCAGCTAGGCGCTCGGTATCTTGGCGAGTACGTACGAATACGATTGACGCATCAGTTTCTTGAGTTTCAAGAAGACGGCTCATTGCTTCGTCTTTCTCGACACCTTTCACTACCCAGAACTGCTGCTCTACCTGAGAAACAGTACGGTTTTCGCCTGCAACGTCGATACGAGCAGGATTACGTAGGAAGCGATCAACAATCTCTTTAACCATTGGAGGCATAGTTGCAGAGAACAGTACGCGCTGCGCTGACTCTGGTGCTTGCTCCATGATCCAAGTAACGTCGTCAACGAAACCCATTTTTAGCATTTCGTCAGCTTCATCAAGTACAAAAGTGTGTACTTCATCAAGGTGCAGACGGTCGCGAGTAATTAGATCTTTTACACGACCTGGAGTACCAACAACGATGTGAGCACCAGACTTAAGCGCACGCATCTGATCAACGATAGATGCACCACCGTAGATTTCCAGTACCTTTAGTCCCTTGATGTTCTGGCCTAGCGTTTTGATTTCTGCAGCCACCTGAATCGCAAGCTCACGGGTCGGAGCCATAACGATTGCCTGTGGCTTATGCTGACCTAGGTCAAGCTTGTTCAGAAGCGGTAGAGAGAACGCTGCTGTTTTACCAGTACCTGTCTGAGCTTTACCTAGCGCATCAGTACCAGTTAGTAGAAGAGGAATTGACGCCGCCTGAATAGGGGTCGGCGCAACGAAGCCCATTGAGTCAAGTGCGGATAGTAGTGTGTCGGCCAGATCTAACTGGCGAAATTCTGTAACAGATTCTTGCATTGGGATCCCAATATGTAATCTAACTTTAAACGGGGCCCCTTTAACTTTAAACGGTTCTGCAACAGCAACCACAAGCATGGGCCTCGACGATTTGAGGCGCGCATTGTGCGCTATTACTCGATAAAATGCCAGAAAAAATTGAAGAT
>NZ_JAKRFQ010000212.1 GCF_022347985.1 Photobacterium sp. OFAV2-7 | reverse complement strand
ATCCTCAGGGACAGAGAGGCCTTTTTTGTGTGCTGTGTTGATCACCCCCATTGCCATCATGTCATTACAGACAAACAGCGCAGTGGGAAGTGGGCCACGCTCATAGAGTTTGTTAAAGGCTATTTCTCCGCCTTCGCACTCAAAACTACCGCTAACAATCCAGTCTTTGTTGATTTCCAGTCCGGCTTCTTCCATCGCCTGGACAAAACCAGACAGTCGCTGCTGGGCGGGAAGCTTATCCAATGGGCCGGTCAGGCAGCCAATCTTCTTGTGACCCTGCTCGATTAGGTGCCGGGTAGCCAGGTAGCCTCCATGGTGGGAGTTATCCTGAATTTTATCGCTTGGAAAATCAATTGGTCCCCAGTCCATCACCACTGTCGGTACAGGTTGGTGGCGAGTAAATAGATCGAACTCTTTGCCTTCGACTTCACTGCACATCAACAGCAGGCCGTCGACCCGCTTTTGCAGCAAGGTATCCAGGTTGGAATGCATACGCTCGACATCACCTTCGGTATTGCAAAGGATCAGGTTATAGCCCTGTTGATAGCAGCGGCGTTCGACTCCTTTGACCACTTCACCAAAAAAAGGGTTGGTCGAGGTCGTGACAAGCATACCAAACGTTCGAGTATGGTTGACTTTCAGGCTGCGGGCGAGGGCTGACGGGGCGTAATTTAGCTCTTTAACAGCAGCCTGCACCCGTACGGAAATATCTTCGCTGACAAAACGGGTCTTATTCAGGACGTGGCTGACTGTGGAGGTGGATACCCCGGCATGTTTCGCAACATCTTTGATTGTCGCCATTGAGTTCTCCCTGACAATACCAGATATCTGGTACAGCCTATATAGCCGCCTTGGTCAGTGACATGGGAATCTATATAGGCGAATGACTAAATTAGTGCTCAATCAGAAAGCGTTCCACTTCTCTACGGTGTGGAATGGAAGTCTGAGCACCCATACGTGTAACTGAAATCGCAGCGGCTGCATGTGCAAAACGAATTGCCGGCTCTAGTGCACGTCCTTCCTGCAAAGCAGTAAGCAGTGCGCCATTAAACGTATCACCGGCAGCGGTCGTATCTTTCGCATCAACGCGGAAACCCAAAACTTGTTGCCCTTCACCATTCTGGCTTAGCCATACGCCCTGACTGCCGAGAGTGATCATTACCTGCTTGATACCTTTAGTATGCAATACATCCGCGGCCTTTTGTGCCGATGCCATATCTTCGACTTTTACACCGGTCAGCAGTTCTGCTTCAGTTTCATTTGGTGTAATCATATCAACAAGTTGCAATAAGTCATCTGATAATGGCTGTGCAGGGGCTGGATTGAGAACCACGCGCGTACCTGACTGCTTGGCAACCTTGGCGGCTGCTTCAATAGTTTCGATAGGCGTTTCCAGCTGCATTAACAGGGTATCGGCATTTTCGATCAGGTGATGGTGCGGCTGAATACGGGCCGGGCTGAGGCAACCATTGGCCTCGGCAGAGATACAGATACTGTTTTCGCCGGTTGCGGCAACCTGGATCATGGCGATACCTGTCGGTACGCCTTCTTCGATCATTACTGCTTCGGTGTTCATGCCTTCTTTAGCGAAGGACTCACGCATCTCGTGACCAAAGCTGTCGTCGCCCACGCTGGCGATAAATGCGATGTCAGCACCAAGGCGCGCAGCAGCAACTGCCTGATTAGCCCCTTTGCCGCCGGGAATAACACAATAGCTGTGGCCATGCAGAGTTTCTCCCGGACGCGGGAAAGAAGCTACTTGCAATACATGGTCGGCATTGACGCTACCAAGAACAACTAATTTATTCATATCGGGACCTTTTATCACTAACTGCCGTTTTTATCTGGCCAAAATGTATGGGTTAGCATTGCGGGAATAGTGGTTGCTAAACGATAAATTCTGGTATTGAGAAGAGAGTCACGGGTTGTAATAAACCCGTGACTCGTTACCGGTGATTACTTAGTAATAACTTTTAGAGGAACAGGAATGTTTGCCTCTACAGATTCACCCTTAAGCATCTTGTCAGCTGTTTCTACACCCAAAGCACCAATCATATCAGGCTGTTGGGCAATTGTAGCGCCTAGTTTGCCGCGCTTAACTGCTGCAATACCGTCGTCTGTACCATCAAAGCCAACGATAAGAACGTTTTTGCCTGATGCCTGTACCGCGCGCAGGGCACCCAGTGCCATTTCGTCGTTCTGGGCAAATACCGCTTGAACATCTGGGTTAGCTGCTAGCATGTTTTCCATAACGTTCAGACCCTTGGTACGGTCGAAGTCAGCCGGCTGGCTGGCAAGCAGGTCCATACCGTTTGCTTTAACTGCATTCATGAAGCCTTGGCCACGCTCACGTGCAGCTGATGTACCAGCGATACCTTCTAGCTGGATAACGCGAGCTTTTTCACCCACTTTTTCCATGATGTATTTACCGGCCATTTCACCACCGGCAACGTTGTCGGAAGCAATGTGGCTAACAACTTCACCACGGCTTGCACCACGGTCAAGGGTCAGGACAGGGATTTTAGAACGGTTAGCCATGCGAATGGCGTTAGAAACTGCGTCGGAATCGGTTGGGTTGATAAGGATGGCCTTTACACCGCGAACGGTAAGGTCTTCGATGTTAGAAAGCTCTTTGCTTGGGTCGTTCTGAGAATCAAGAACAATCAGCTTGTAGCCTAACTCTTGTGCTTTCGCCTCTGCACCTTCCTTCATGGTGACGAAGAATGGGTTATTTAGCGTTGAAACAACCATTGCCATAGTGTCTTGTGCAGCAGCTGTTGTGCTGAATGAAGCGGACAATACAGCGGCAGAGATTAGAGTTGCTAACTTTTTCATTCTGTTTTCCTTTCTACATATGTCGGGTTGGTTGCGGGCAGGGGAAGCCGCCCGCGTTACTAGTCTTAACTAGCTACAGAGGTTACTTATTTTTGTTATCTACCAAGACGGCCAGCAAGATGACGACTGCTTTGGCAATCATTTGGTAGTAGGACGATACGTCCAATAGGTTTAGTGCGTTATTTAGGAAGCCGATGATAAGAGCACCGATCAGGGTACCCATAATACGGCCCTTACCACCTGCCAGGCTGGTGCCACCCAGTACGACAGCAGCAATCGCATCCAGTTCGTATCCCATGCCAGCGGTTGGTTGTGCCGAAGACAAACGAGAGGTGACGATGATGCCAGCCAAGGCTGCTAACAGGCCGCAGATTGCGTAGACGCCAATCTTGACGCGATCTACATTGATGCCCGAAAGACGAGTTGCTGATTCGTTACCGCCTAGTGCGTAGATATAGCGACCGAAGCGAGTATGGTTTAGTAGATACCAGACTGCTGCGAATACGATAACCATCAGCCAGATTGGAACCGGAATACCCATAGCGTAGCCAGTACCGAACCAGGCAAAGCTGTCGGCTACGTCAGTAAAACCGGTAGAAATAGGTCGACCGTCGGTGTAGACCATAGTGACACCGCGAAGCAGAGTCATGGTTACCAAGGTGGCAATAAAGGCCTGGACCTTACCCTTGGCAATGATTACACCACTAATAGCCCCCAGAGCCGCACCAGCCAGCAAGGCGGTTGGAACTGCGATGATCACAGGAATTTCCATGCTAATCATGGTGGCAGCAAAAGCGCCACAAAGGGCCAGTACTGAGCCGACACTGAGGTCGATACCGGCTGTCAGAATAACCAGTGTCATACCTACTGCGATAATTGCATTTACCGAGGTCTGACGCAGGATATTTAACAGGTTGTCGACGGTAAAGAAGTTCGGGTTAAGGAAAGACACAACCACGATAAGAAAAACCAACGCGATTAGTGATTTCTGTTCAATTAACCATTCTTTGCTAAATAGCTTATTGCTATCAGTTTCTTGTGTTTTGGCCATAGCGTTGGTGCTCATGCTGCTACCTCATTGATTTGTTTACCCACAGCGCAGGCAAGTAATTTTTCTTGATCGGCATCAGTGGCCATAAACTCGCCGCTGATTTGTCCTTCATGCATAACCAATATGCGGTCACTCATACCGAGCACTTCTGGCATCTCCGAAGAGACAAGGATGATACTCATCCCCTCGGCCTTGAATTGGTTGATAAGCTGATAGATCTCTTTTTTTGCACCAACATCGACACCGCGGGTTGGTTCATCGAGGATCAGCACTTTAGGGCGAGTCATCAGCCCTTTGGCGATGGCCACTTTTTGCTGGTTACCACCAGAGAGGTTGCCAATGATCTGATTACGACTCGGGGTCTTGATATTGAACAGACGGATAAAGTCTTCGACAGCCGTGACTTCGTCATAGTGGTTGATCTGTACGCCCTTTGTCAGGTGATCAAGCGAACAGAGTGACATGTTTTCTTTTACTGACAGCCCAAGCACCAGTCCATCGCCTTTGCGGTCTTCGGAGATGTACGCAATGCCGTTGGCAAGGCCATCCTGCGGGCTGATTGGGTTAATGGTTTTGCCATCAAGAATGATATCGCCAGATTCTCGGGCAAGGGCACCGTAGATGACTTTCATCAGCTCGGTACGGCCAGCACCCATCAGACCGGAGACGCCAAGGATCTCACCTCGATCCAGGGTGAAGCTCACGTTGTTGACGCCAGAGCCGGAGAGGTTTTTAACTTCGAGGCAGGTAGTACCGTGCTGGACGTCAATGCGCGGGTACTGTTCATCCAAGCGGCGGCCAACCATCATCTCGATCATGGTATCTTCATCGATATCTGCAACCTGGCGCTCACCAATGAACTTTCCGTCACGCAGTACGGTGATATCGTCACAGATCTCGAAAATTTCTTTCAGGCGGTGGGAGATATAAACGATGCCGCAGTTTTCATCGCGCAGTTCGTTGATCACCTTGAACAGCGACTCTGTTTCGGTATCTGTCAGGGCGTCGGTTGGTTCATCCATGATGATCACCTGAGACTTGAATGACAGCGCCTTGGCAATCTCAACCATTTGCTGCTCACCCAGGCTTAGCTCACCCAATAGCTGTCGAGAGCTGTGCTTGACATTCAGACGCTTGAGCAGGGCATCAGCTTCGCGGTACATCTCGGACCACTTGATACCACCGAAGGCATTGGTTTTCTCACGGCCAAGAAAGATGTTTTCGGCAATCGTCAGCTCGGGGATCAGGTTGAGTTCCTGGTGGATGATGCTGATACCCGCTTCCTGAGAATGGCGCGGGCCGTTAAAGTTCACTTGTTCGCCCTGGTAGCGGATTTCACCGGCATCCATGGCGTAAATACCGGTAAGTGCCTTCATTAGGGTCGACTTACCAGCGCCGTTTTCACCCATCAAAGCCATTACTTTGCCTGGGTAGACATTCAGGCAAGCGTTGTCGAGTGCCTTTACACCCGGAAACGCTTTATCAATGCCTTTTAATTCTAAGATTGGCTGTTTCATGTCAGTTCCTTGCAACTAAGCAGAAGAGTGAGGTTTAGAACACTACGCCGGACTGAAAAATCACATTGGCATATGGGGTACATTCACCGGTACGGATCACTGCTTTGCTGTTTTGGGTATGGACCTTGAATTCTTCGTGGCTGACATAGGAGATGTTGATTGACTTACCGCACAGCTCTTCTTCGTTACGGATAAGCTCGATCAGAGCATGGTGATGGTCCGGGCTTACGTGCAGGAATTCTTCTGCCAACACAATCCCTTCAATCTGCATTTCGCCAAGAACGGCTTTCACTGTATCAATAAAAGCAGGTACACCAGGAATAAGTGCGAGGTCGATACGTTGGGTTTCATCAGGAATAGGAAGTCCGGCATCACAGATAGTGATTTCGTCGGTATGACCTAGGGTCGCGACGATGTAAGACAATTCAGCATTGATGAGTGCGCTTTTTTTCATGGGTTGCACCTTATTTATTCATGGTGGTGATGCGTTGTGTCAGCCAGCCTTGGCTATTCTTCCTTGCTGTTTTTTTATACATCGAAACGGTTACGCAATCGTTTCGATGGCTGTAAATGTAAAAGCAAACGTTTCGATGCGCACCTGTAAAGATAGCAAAGTGTGACTTGGCTCAGAACAAATATGCTTTTTCTGAATAAATGGAGGAGTGGATCACATTAAAAAGTATGAGAGTTCATATTCTTGATATATGGTATCTGTACAATGTTTCATATAGTGAATGTTAATACCCAAGCTACCTTAAGATGCAGGATTCAGAGTGAGACCAGCGTGTTCAGTTCAAGGAAAATAACGGTAGGAATGGTCACCCCTTTCAAGGTTATTTGACACAGAAATGGACGCGCTGGCTCACTCCCGAAGGGCGAGTTTACTTGGCTCCTATGCGTTGTTACCGATTATTAATTTAGAGCCACTAGATTTTCAAATCGGCGCCTAGCCTAGTAGCCAAGTAATTCTCGCTGAAACGAGCATCTTGAGGTAGTTTGGGTATTTGGCTTTTGTAATTTTATGCAAATTACGCCTGAATGCTTTGAATTAGGAGCAGAATCAGGCTTATCATTTGCTTCTGCTCTTATTCAATGAGGTATGGTGCTTGATATGTCACTCTCGGCAGTGAACTTCTTACCGTTTTCCCTACTGCTTGCGCCTTTATCCGCATTTTTGCTGTGGTTTGCGCTGAAAAAGAAAAAAGTGTGGCTGATAAGGCTGGCGATGGTT
>NZ_JAKRFQ010000211.1 GCF_022347985.1 Photobacterium sp. OFAV2-7 | reverse complement strand
GTCCTGCTCAGGTTCGGCACCAAGCAGGGTATTCAATGCTTCTTCATACCGCCGGTGGTATTGCTGCCACTGCACCTTAAGCCAGTCATCCTGATCGATTACCTTGCCTTCCAAAAGCCCGAACTGCCGCTCTCGCAATCTTTTGTCTACCATCACCTCTGTACCGAGAGTGTTCGCCACAATGACAGCAGAGTTATAGGCTCTGCCCAGATCGCTGCTGTAAACAACAGGATCGTGCAATACCGGAAGTGCCATATTATGAAGCTCTGATATTGCAGAAGTGGTCAAAGGGCTATCCAACCACCCCTGAAGCCTTTTCTGCCGGTTCCATTCTGTCTGGCCATGGCGAATTAACACCAGTCTCATAAGGTACCCTTGAAAATTTTGGCAACAAGTTTCGGGTTAGAGGGAAAATACCAATGGATATAGGAGGCTATGACCTGTTTATGCCGCCAGACCGGATCGAGTTGTCGCCCACGCTGCGAGACCGGATAACAGGCTATCTCTTCACTGGAATCTGTTTTCGAATAATGAAAGGTGTGCCCCCGTAACGCCTCACCGGGTAGCAGCTCCCCTTCCACCAAACCGAGCGCTGCCAGCGAACTCTGCATCGTTGACTCCGCATTCAAAATTCCGCACATCTCACCGGGCTTACCTTCACTATCCGTCAACGAGTTATTGAGATATAGCATCCCCCCACACTCTGCCAGCACAGGTTTGTTGTTATTCACGTGAGCATGAACTTGCTGCTTCAGGCCCGTATTTGCAGCCAGCTCTTCTAAATAGAGCTCCGGGTAACCACCGGGAAGATATAGGGCATCACAATCAGGCAACTCGTCACCCTTGATTGGTGAGAAAAAGCACAGCTGTGCCCCAAGCGCTTCGAGCAGATCCAAATTTGCCTGATAGATAAAACTAAACGCCGTGTCTTTCGCTATCGCGATCGTGACACCTTCCAAGTGCCTCTTTGGCGCTGCACTTACAACCGGGGTGAACTGAGCTTCTGGTGGCAACTTGATCTCGACATGCTGTGAGATAAGCTCAGCTGCCAGATTTAACCTATCATCCAAGTCATCCAGTTCCTGAGCCTGAACCAAACCCAGATGGCGTTCCGGCAACGACAACCCGAGATTCTTTGGCAGGTAACCACAAAACTCAAGATTGTCTGGCAATGCTTCTTTGAGCATTTCGGCATGGCCAGCAGAGCCCACCCGGTTCGCAACCACGCCATACATACTGATATCCTGTCTGAAGTTGGCCAAACCATAGGCAATAGCACCGAATGTTTGCGCCATGGCGCCAGCATTGATCACCGCAAGAACGGGGATACCCAGTTTCGCGGCAATATCGGCACTGGAGCACTTACCATCAAACATGCCCATTACCCCTTCGATCAGGATAAGATCTGCATCTTTCGCCGCTTCTGCAACCAACTGACGACAATGGTCCTCGCCACACATCCAGAAATCGAGCTGATAAACCGGCTGCTGAGACGCAAATGCCAAGAAATTAGGATCAATAAAGTCAGGCCCCGTCTTAAAAACCCGAACGGTTTTGCCAAGATTGGTAAAATAACGCGCCAGTGCAGCCACTACCGTGGTTTTACCGCTGCCTGAACTGGGCGCAGCCACAACCAGAGCGGGACAGGAGATATTCTTATTCATCAAAACCGCTTCTCCTATAGTTCTAGATCTGGCCAGAGCTTCTTCAAATCCAAGTGCTGCTCGATAGCATCAGCAACCCGGTTAATGCCGTCTTCGCGCATCTGCTCAAAATTGCAGCCTTCGGCATCTATTAATCCGGCCCAGCGCAAAATCTCTCCGCACGCTTTTTCTGATTCGAAAATACCGTGCAAGTAAGTCCCAAATACCGCCCCGTCCATGCCGACACAGCCATCTTCGCCGGACTCCAGTACTAACGGAGCGTTGCGACCAATGCCTGTGGTAACACCTGCGTGAATTTCATAACCGAATACATCAACTCTCTCTTGTCCCGGCAGGGTTAGCGAACCTTTCACTCTTCTTAGCTGCTTCTCGTTTTTAAGCTCCGTCTCCAGCGGCAAATAACCAAGCCCCCGGCTTTCTCCTGCGGGGCCCTCAATGCCCAGCGGATCGGTAATTAACTCACCAAGCATTTGATAACCGCCGCAGATCCCCATCACTTTGCCGCCCAAACGGAGGTGGCGCTCGATTTGTTTGTCCCACCCCTGCTCACGGATAAAGGCCAGATCGCTACGAACACTTTTTGAACCAGGCAGAATAATGAGATCGGAAGGCGGCAATGGCTGGTTTTTTCCGGCAAACACAAGATTGACATTAGGATGCATACGAAGCGGATCAAAATCGGTATGGTTGCTGATGCGCTGGATAACAGGGACCACCACGTTGAGTTTTGGACCTTCCGTACTTAGCTGGCTGACATTAATCGCATCTTCAGCTTCCAGCATCAGGCCGTGAAGATACGGCAATACGCCAATAACCGGTTTGCCGGTTTTCTCTTCCAGCCATTCAAGGCCATTTTCGAGCAGTGCGATATCGCCTCTGAAACGGTTAATAACAAAGCCCGCAACACGCGCCTGCTCAGATTCACTCAATAGCGCCAATGTCCCATACAGGTGGGCAAATACGCCGCCCCTGTCGATATCGGCCACGATAATAACGGGAATGTCGGCTTTTTCGGCAAAGCCCATATTGGCGATATCATGATCCCTCAGATTGATTTCTGCCGGGCTGCCTGCGCCTTCAATCATCACGGTTTGGAACTCTTTCTGAAGACGATTGAAAGACTCCATCACATAGCTCATGACTTTGGGCTTGAATGCGTGATAAGCCTTGGCATCCATATCCTGAAGGGCTTTACCATGGATGATCACCTGCGCGCCAATATCGGTATTCGGCTTCAACAAGACAGGGTTCATATCCGTGATCGGCTCGAGCCCACAGGCATAAGCCTGCACCGCTTGTGCCCGGCCAATTTCACCGCCATCAGTGGTGACTGCACTGTTTAGCGCCATATTCTGAGGCTTAAACGGCGCAACTTTTATTCCTTTTCGTGCAAGTACCCGGCACATGCCCGCAACAAGGACACTTTTGCCCGCATCAGAGGTCGTCCCCTGAACCATTAATGCTTGAGAACAAGACTGCATTTTTCTTCCTCTAAACTCTTATTCCAGCCAAGGCGATACGGCATCGTCCAGGCAATCGATAATCTCTTTACCAGACATACCCTGCTCTTCGGCAAAGACCAGGCTAGCCCCCAATCCACACCCCTCCACGACATAACCTTGCTCGTATTTGTTGAGAGCTGAAAAGCGGGAGTGATTAAAATTCACATTGGGAGTTAATACACTGCACTGCTGAGGCAGTTTTGACGCCGCATAAGCTGCATCGGGCGAATCAAATATCCAACGGGTCGTCGCGATTTTCAGATTTTCTATGCGTATTTCACTATCCATGGCTATCGCAGGCGCAAACATCATGGTGCCACCAGCTAAAATCAGCTCTTTGAGCTCTGCTGTTAGCAATGCACAAGTGGCCCTCTGAATCGGATCGGACAGGTGCAAATCTTGGGAAAAGTGGCCAACATCAGTTTGCAGCGCGTCGGACATCATCAATAACTGTTTGATGACCTGCTCTTTTCTGGACAGCTTGTCAGGATCTCTGGTACTGCCCGAAAACATGATCTCCTTGCCGAGCCAGCGCTTTAGCCACACGGTGGCAAAGGTTGTTCCCCCTATTCCGGATTCTGCAATGAGGTGTTTTTCGCTACTTGAAGCCTGTCTTTTTAGCTCGGGAATTAACTGAGCCTCGATCAAGGCTTTTTCTTTGCCCACCTCACACTGGTGAATGACAACGTCATCCAATTTACAGCCAGAAAAATCGGGAAGATTATCCAGCCCTAGCTGATAGCAGTGGAGCCTGATTTTAAATCCGCGTTTTTGCAGGGCGCGTAATACGCCGTGTACCAAAATCGCAGGGGTCACAGAACCGTTTTCCAGTACAGGCGAGGGCAAATAAGCACCGCTTAGGGCGTTATTAGCTCTGCCGCACACAATCAATTCAGTGTCGCGTGTCGGGTGATACTGCATGAGGCCTTCACCGGCCCCGGCATCGCTCACCAGATGCAGATCTTTGATTGGTGCGACACCGTTTAGGGTAACAAAGTTAAGCCATGTCATCCTTACTGCCCCCGGGTGTCGTCTTTTAAAGACAAAGGAAGCCCAGCTGTAACCAGTGTCACCTTGTTAGCCCTAGCGGCAATAGCCTGGTGTAACCATCCTGCTTCATCTACAAATTTGCGGCTTACTTCTCCCATCGGGACAATACCGGAACCTACTTCATTGCTGACAAAAAGCACCTGACCCGGCAGCTGTTCCAGTGCCGATAACAGGTTAGCTTTATAGGCTTCCCACCCGGTTTTCGACTCACCAAACAGGCAGTTACTCAACCATAACGTTAGGCAATCGACCAAAATGCAGTTATCTGGCTTGCTGAACTCTTGCAAAGCTTGGGCGAGCTCTAAAGGCTCCTCAATGACAAGCCACTCGTCTGGTCTCTGTGCCTGATGTATTCGTACCCTTTGTGCCATTTCCTCATCACGTACTTCTGATGTGGCGATATAAATAACGGACTTTCCAGACGCCTTGGCTTGCTTTTCCGCATAAGTGCTTTTGCCTGAGCGAGCACCGCCCAATACAAGTTCGATAGTCGGCTTGTTATTCAACGGCTTAAGTTCATTATGCACTCGCTCCTTCTGCAGCTCCTTCTGCATAGCCTTTTGACACATTGCTTCCTGAGACATAGCCACCGTGTACGCCGCCTGCTCGCGGTATTCCGATAGCTTCGCCAGTGCCGCAGCCAAGTGTTGCCACTGCTTTTCATCAGCCGGCAACCCAAAGCGGAGTGCATTTTTTTCATCACAAAGGCGGGTGAGCACTTTCTCCTGACACAGAAAATCGTGGCAAAGAATGGCATCATCCAGATACACAGTGGAAAAGAGATCTGTGCCGCTGATCCTAGCGCCAAGCCATTCTTTTAAGAGGCTGTTCAGGCGCAAAGCATTTTGGCGGATCTGCACTCTGGCAGAGTTTTGCCATGCCGGATCACTCAGTGCCTGTTTTACCACCCAGCGACTCGGACCGGTCACCGTCCAGGGGCCGATGACATTCGAGATCGATTCTGTTACCTTCTGTTCGGCAAACACAAAGCCTACTCTGGCTCCCGCCAGACCAAAAAACTTACCGACCGATCTCAGCACCACTAAATTACCCATCTCCTTGCCAGGG
Source organism: Photobacterium sp. OFAV2-7 (assembly GCF_022347985.1). Taxonomy (GTDB): domain Bacteria; phylum Pseudomonadota; class Gammaproteobacteria; order Enterobacterales; family Vibrionaceae; genus Photobacterium. Next base: position 1,361 of record NZ_JAKRFQ010000211.1, on the reverse strand, counting down.
CTTAGCATTGATTCATGTGGGGTACAGTCAATAAAAGCCTCGTCAACGATTAAGGTCGCTTCTCGCTTTGCCAGATCAACATAGAGCTCATTCAACTCCTCTTTTCGGCTCAGCTTGCCGGTCGGGTTGTTGGGGTTGATCACCAGGACCACATCACACTTTGCCACCAGCGCTTTGCTAGGCAGCCCGTCATAAAACTCAACCTGCCAGCAACAGCCATCCTTGCGGTAACTCCCCCATGCATGCTGATGCTCTTTATAGCCAACGCTTGGCAGCGCCACAGTACCGCAGCGGCCAAGCTTTTGGGTAATGACCTCCGGCAGAGCCATAATGGCAGCTTGCGAGCCGGCTACCACGACAGGTTCAGTCGGGGCCTTGTAGTAACTCGCCGCCGCCTGTTCCAAGCCGTCGTTTTCTTGAGGTAAATGGTTCCACGCGGCAGGCGGTATCTCTTTTACCGGATAAGTAAACGGGCTCACTCCGGTAGAGAGATCTATCCATTTTGCAGGATCACTGCCGTATTTCTCTGCCGTAGCCAGCAAATTGCCGCCATGTTTTACAGCCATTAACTCACTCCTACCATTACGCAAACTAACCACAAATAACTCAAAGCAAAGCTTCCTCTTGTAACAAGCTGATTCGCTTTGGGAATGGACTCCCAGCCAGCGGGTTTCCCAACGCCCATGGGCTTCTTATCGTGTAGCACACCGTGGTAATAGGTAGGGCCACCAATCTCAACATTCAGGCTGCCGGCACCGGTCGTCATCACCACGCCGCCATTCGGGCTTTTGCATGCTTTGGCCTGCAGCTTCCAACACTCCAGAGCTTGTTGAAAATTACCTTGAAACGCATAGACAACAGCAGTAAGTCGAGCCGGTAACCAGCCCAAAACATCATCGGTTTTGGCACTGAACCAACCAAAGTCGATATATTTTTCGTTCTTATAGCCCCACATCGCATCCAGTGTATTGGCGAGCCGGAACAATATTGCTCCTGGCGCTCCGAGAAAAAGAAACCAAACCATGGGACCAAACACGGCATCATTGCCGTTTTCCAATACCGATTCGATGGTGGAAGAAGTGATCTCCTTCTCCCCCATTTTTTCGGTATTGCGGCTTACTATCATTGAGACCTGGTAACGCGCATCCTTTATATCGCCATGTTTAAGCGGGTGATAAATATTCTCGGCATGCTCTATCAAGCTCTTTCCGCCAATGGTCAAATAAAGAATAAGAATATTAAGTACTACCGACGCGACTAAAGAAAATTGAGCGACCAGCGAAAGAAACCAATAACTCAGGGCGACTAGCGGCATTACAGATAACACCCAGGCCACGACACCTTGCAGCCTGGTACTAATT
>NZ_JAKRFQ010000210.1 GCF_022347985.1 Photobacterium sp. OFAV2-7 | reverse complement strand
AGACGGCTTTTGCCGCTTCGTGACAGGGTCACGCCCAGCTAATAAAGATCCTATCTCAACAGCCCGGATCCCAGCCTCCAGATATAACGCATTACATAACACCTGAGCAGGAAACTGTTCAGGCAGAATATGCGGCAGCACCTTTTTTGCATCAACAAAGACTGCATGCCCACCCGCAGGTAACTGGATCGGCACTCCCCCTTCCTGAAGCTGGCATGCCAGGTACTCAACCTGTTTAATTCTGTAGGTGAGAAAATCCTCATCCAGCCCCTCATAAAGGCCACGCGCGAGTGCCTCCATATCTCTGCCAGCCATGCCACCATAAGTAATAAAACCTTCCATGGGTACACAGCGGGTTTGTACATCCTGAAACAAGGCTCGATCATTGCGAATAGCACATAACCCACCGATATTAACCATGGGATCTTTCTTGGCTGACAGCGTTAGCATGTCGGCGTACTGGTACATCTCGGCAACAATCTGTTTAATCGAATGATCCTGATAACCAGCCTCCCTGTGTTTGATAAACCAAGCGTTTTCACAGAACCTGGCCGAATCCATGATCAGCGGAATTTGATACTGTTTGGCTACCTGATAAACCGCTTTCAGGTTTTCCATTGACACCGGCTGCCCCCCTGTACTGTTACAGGTTATGGTGACAATAATCCCCGCAATATTCTCCGCATGATAGTGAGCAATACATGCTTTCAGTTTCTCTAGATCAATATTGCCCTTCCAGTCATAAAGAAGATCAGTATCAAATGCCCTTTCATCCACGATATTAATGGCCTTGCCCCCGACCAACTCCACATGAGCCGCTGTAGTATCGAAATGAAAATTAGAAAGAAAAACGGGTTGTTGACCGCCACGCTCCTGCCGCATTTTTTCAACCAGGCACGGAAACAGTATTTGCTCTGCACCACGTCCCTGATGAGTCGGCACAAAGTCACAGTAGCCAAAAATATCTTCAACGGCAGCCTGAAGGTGATAGAAATTCCGGCCCCCCGCATAAGCTTCATCCCCCAGCATTAATCCGGCCCATTGTGAATCACTCATGGCACTGGTACCGGAGTCGGTCAGCAGGTCGATATAGACATCTTCACTTCTCAGCGCAAAAGGGTTGTAACCCGCTAGCCTCAACGCATCTTGCCTCTCCGCCAGAGTTGTCATCCGAATAGGCTCTACCATTTTTATACGAAAGGGTTCAGGAATACGTTTCATCGGCGCCTCCTCGTCCTCATCACTAACTATAGGCGTTACCTAATTTGACGAATACCCTTCGCCTTCCTACGTTAAATATATCAGCCACCTATAAAGCCTTATTGCTTCAAACTGAGCTTGAGACGACTCAGACGACTTTAAAGGCACCAACAACATTATCCGGCTGCTCTAACAGTTAACAGGGATGCCAGCATTATGGAACCAAGAGACGTCAAGACGATCGACGACGCCAAAGCCATTATCAATGACCGCGGCCTCACACACGTCAAAGTCGGGTTATTTGACAATGACGGTGTCATGCGCGGCAAATATATGTCGAAAAGCAAATTTTTCTCTTCGCTCGAACACGGGTTCGCTTTTTGTGATGTCGTCCTTGGATGGGATGTTAAAGATCAACTTTATGACAACACCCAATATACTGGCTGGCATACCGGCTACCCCGATGCCCCCGTTCGTATAATTCCAGACAGCTGTCGAGACGTCCTCGATGAAGACGGAATGCTGTTGTTTATTGCCGAGTTTGCCGGAAAAGCCGAATCGATTTGCCCCAGGGCCACACTAAGAAAAGTGATCGACAATGCCGGCGAGATGGGGTTTGATGCCATGGCCGCCCTTGAGTATGAGTTTTTTCTCTTCAATGAAACCCCGCACTCCGCCAGAGAAAAGGGCTTCAGGAACTTAGAAACCGTCACCCCTGACTGGTTTGGCTATTCAATGATCCGCAACTCTACCTACTCGGATTTATACAAAAGTATTCTTGCCATGGCCGAAACCATGAACTTTCCGATAGAGGGGATCCACTCGGAAACGGGCCCCGGTGTAATAGAAGCCGCTATTGCCGTCGACCATGCCGAAGCGGCTGGTGACAAAGCCGCACTATTTAAGACCTATATGAAAGTGCTGGCGCAAAAGCAAAACTTGTTGGCGACCTTTATGGCGAAATGGAGCAATGATTATCCCGGCCAGAGTGGCCACATTCACCTTTCATTACAGAACAAAGACGGTTCGTCAGCGTTTTTTGACTCTGACCAGCCTCATACCATGAGCCAGATCCAACGCCATTTTCTCGCTGGTCAGCAACGGCTGATGCCCGAACTGTTGTGTATGATAGCTCCCTCCGTCAACAGCTATAGCCGGATGATCCCCGGATTCTGGGCACCTACAGATGCTACCTGGGGTATCGAAAACCGCACCACAGCCTTACGGGTGATATCAGGCTCGCCTAAAAGTCAACGTATCGAATACCGAATTGGCGCCGCTGACGCCAACCCCTACCTTGCGCTTGCAGCAGCACTCGGTTCTGGCCTGTATGGCATCGCACAGGAATGGGAGCCCTATGACGCTGTTACCGGCAATGCCTATGAACAGCCCCACCCTGAAGAGCTGGAACTACCTCGTACCCTATGGGATGCAACCCAGCGCTTCAAAGCTTCGCAGGCTGCTCGCGAGCTGTTTGGTGATGCCTTTGTAGAGCATTTCGCAGCATCACGAGAATGGGAAGACAGAGAATTTAGAAAGCATGTTACTGATTGGGAACTCAACCGCTATTTCGAAATCATCTGAGGCAAGCAGGCATGACACATCAACCTGATGAAACCACAATCTTACAAACAGTTTCCCCGGCGGATAATAGCATCGTTGTCACCCAGCCGTTAGCCAGCCAGGAAGACATCATTGCTACACTGGAACGGGCAAATATCTCGCAAAGTCACTGGCGACAAACATCGCTCTCACAGCGGAAAGCCTATTGCACCAGAGCCATTGATGCCCTGCTGACCCACAAGGAGATGATTGCCTGCGAGATCAGCTGGATGATGGGACGCCCTATTCGCTATAGCAGTAGCGAACTAAGAGGCGTTGAAGAACGAGCTCGTTATATGATCTCCATCTGTGACGAGGCGCTTGAGCCTATCACCCTAAATAAAAAGCCAGGGTTTACACGCTATATCAAACATGAACCTCTCGGAACTGTCTTTGTTATCGCCCCCTGGAACTATCCCTACCTCACCGCTATCAACTCGATCATTCCGGCTCTTCTCGCGGGTAATGCCGTAATACTCAAGCATTCCTCACAGACGCCATTATGTGCTGAGCGACTACAGCAGGCCTTTGATGAGGCCGGGTTGCCCAAAGGCGTATTCCAGCATCTCTTTCTCAATCATGAAGATACCGAACAACTGATCGCCAGCGAACAGATACAGCACGTGGTCTTTACCGGTTCGGTATCTGGTGGCAGGATGGTCGAGAAAGCAGCGGCCGGGCACTTCCACAACATAGGCCTAGAACTGGGTGGTAAAGATCCCGCGTATATCCGTGCCGATGCCGATCTGGATCATGCGGTATCCACAGTCGTCGAGGGTGCTCTGTTTAACGGTGGACAATCATGTTGTGGCATCGAACGAGTATATGTCGATGCCACTATTCATGATGAGTTCGTCAGTCGTGCCATACAGGAAATTCATGCTTACCAGCTTGGCTCGCCACTTGAATACGAGACCACTCTAGGCCCCTTGGTGCGAACATCAGCCGCCGATTTCGTCCGGGAGCAAATTCAGCAGGCTATAGAGATGGGAGCGACGGCCCACATCAATGAATCTGACTTTCCTGCCAGCAAACCGGGTACGCCATATTTAGCCCCCCAGTTGCTGACTGATGTCACTCACCAGATGCGCGTCATGACCGAAGAGACGTTCGGCCCGGTTGTTGCCATCCAGAAAGTACATTCCGATCATGAGGCCGTTACGCTGATGAATGACAGCGAATTCGGGCTTACCGCCAGCATTTTTACCCGTAATACCAAGCAGGCCGTAAAACTGGGAGAGCAGTTGGACGTCGGCACGTTTTTTGTCAACCGCTGCGACTACCTTGATCCGGCGCTTGCCTGGGCGGGTGTTAAGCACTCCGGGCGCGGGTGCGCCTTGTCAAAACTTGGGTTTGAAACCCTGACTCGACCTAAATCATTTCATATCAAGCACCTTCAGGAGTAACCGTTATGCTCGAGGCGCATTGGCACTACCCCACCGCAATGACAGTTGGTGAACATTGTTCCGACCGGCTTGCTCAGTACTGTAAAGAAGCTGGCATCCATAAACCCTTGATGGTGACTGACCCCATCCTGGCTGACAGCAAAATGGTTCGAAATGCCCTTGCTCAATGTCGCCATGCCGATCTGGAGATTCAGATATTTCACGGCGTTCAAGGAAACCCAACCGGGCAGAATGTCGAAGCCGGGATACGCCATTACCAGGACGGTAAACATGACGGCATTATTGCTTTTGGTGGAGGATCCAGTATAGACGCCGCCAAGGCAATTGCACTGGCGGCAAATCAGTCTCTCCCACTTTGGGAGTTTGAAGATAAGGGAGACAACTGGCAGAAAGCCGATGCCAATGTTATTGCGCCGGTTATCGCCATACCAACTACAGCAGGTACCGGCTCGGAAGTCGGCCGAGCCTCAGTGATCACCGATGAAAGCCAACAGGTAAAAAGAATCATTTTTCACCCCAAGATGATGCCTGTACGCGTCTTGCTTGATCCTGCACTCACCACCGCACTTCCACAACCGTTGACAGCCGCAACCGGAATGGATGCCCTGTCGCATAACCTGGAAGCTTTCTGTTCGCCGTCCTATCATCCGATGGCCGAGGCCATTTCTCTCGAAGCTATGCGGATGATCATGCACTACCTTCCCGTCGCCTATCTTGACGGTAACAATATTCAGGCCCGCACCCAAATGCTCGTTGCATCTACAATGGGAGCTACCGCCTTCCAGAAAGGCCTCGGCGCAATGCATGCCCTCGCTCACGCATTAGGTGCAGTATATAACCAGCACCACGGGCTGCTTAACGCCATTCTTATGCCCTATGTTCTCACCGCCAACCGCCCCAGAATCAACGAGAAAATGGCGCGCCTGGGTCGATATCTTGCCCTGTCCGAGCCTGACTTTGACGGTGTTATGGCGTGGGTACTATCTCTCCGGGAAGAACTGGCCATTCCCCATACTCTGGCTGAAATTGGAATCGATAACCAACAAGCTCATCGTATCGGTGAAATGGCTGCGGCAGATGCGGCAGCAGCTGGCAATCCTGTGCCCTTCGGCGCCTCGCAGTATACAGATATCTTTAGCCGTGCCGTTAGCGGCAACCTAACTGACTGAGGCGCTATGAGACTGGGTATTTTACTCTGTGACGATGTTAGACCAGAACTGCAAAAACAGCATGGCAACTACCCGGAAATGTTCAGCGAGCTATTTCGCCAAGTAGATTCAGACATCGTTCTTCACTTCTATCGGGTTATCGACGGCCAATATCCGGACTCACTCGATGAGTGCGATGCCTATATCAGTTCGGGCAGCAAGTACAGCGTCTACGATGACATCAGATGGATCCGCACGTTTGAAGCCTTCATCCACCAGCTGTACCAACAACATATTCCTTTTGTCGGCATTTGTTTCGGCCACCAGATGATTGCCAGGGCACTTGGCGGCGAGGTTTGTCGCTCGGACAAAGGCTGGGGGCTTGGCGTTGCCGAGGTGGAGCTTCAACTTGACGAAGTCAGCAAACATAGCTGGCTCACACCAGCAGTGAGGAGCTACTCACTGCTGGTCAGCCATCAGGACCAAGTCATTGAACCACCCAAGCATACACGGGTACTGGCTGGTAGTGCATTTTGCCCCTACGCAATGATTCAGGTTGGTAGTCACTTTCTTGGTATTCAGGGACACCCGGAGTTTACTCCCGAATACAGCCACGATCTGATCAAATTAAGACGTGATAGCTATCCACCGCAAGTTTCAAAGCACGCCTTACTTTCATTAAACCAACCTACCGACTACATAGGTGTCACCCAATGGATGATTAACTTTATCAAACTTCGCCACCTGAACTTCTCTCGCTAGAACAGCGTGTAGCAAGGCGATATATTATTCGAAATATCCGAACATCTTCTTCTACCGGGAGTTATGGTGGTCAGTACCAGTTTCTCTACAATTAGTTATATCAAACAGATAAATGCCCGGTTTGATATAACCGCAGGAGAAACAGCAATGTACCATGCTCATATATATTTTGATCTTTCCCAACAACCACTTGCTGAACAGATCCATCAACAGATCAGACTAAGCAGAGCAGACACTACCGCAATATTTCCGTTGGTTAGAAAGAAAGTAGGCCCCCATGTGAAGCCAATGTTTGAGGTACACTTCAACGATAATCAATTTGGTTTCATCGAATGGCTCGAACAACATCGCGCCGGGCTTTCTGTGTTGATCCACCCGGTTACCGGCAATGATCTCGCCGATCATACCCGCGATGCTATCTGGCTTGGTGAAAGGCTCAGCGTCCGTACAGAAATCTTCGGGCACCACTAACAACTAATGACTTTAAAAGCCTTTCTAGGAATAACAGTTAATCCACTGTTTTATCTTTTCTTCGAA
>NZ_JAKRFQ010000209.1 GCF_022347985.1 Photobacterium sp. OFAV2-7 | reverse complement strand
TAAGGGTGGCCGATATAGTTGATATACCAAATATCCCGATCCCACACCGGGCCGTCTTTGACATTTTTCCACCATTTTTCCATCAAGCGTTCACTGCTGTTGTCCCAGTTAGAAATGTCTTCCGGCAGCAAGGCAATAACACCGGCCACCCCGAATCCATACCAGACGACAGATTTGGTCTGCGACCACAAGCGATCGGCATCCTCGCCGTTTGCCGCAGAGAAGAGCGCCACCGAATAAGGGGAATCATACACACTGTCGGGCCTGGACTGATCTTCCCAGCTTGTGTTGCTATACCCAGATAAAGAAGAAGATGCAGAAGAAAGTACAGAGGAGGATGTAGAAAACAAGGTATCGTTTTCATCACCGAAGGCTGGGGAAGCCACAATAAATGAAGCCAACAACAAAGGAATGGTAAACTGACATTGCATAACCTGATCGCCTTCTGCTCATCAATATCAAAGCCAAAAATAAGGCTAATTATTATTTTAGGTATCTTTAAGCTGTTAATTCAAAAAGCAATCTAGTCAGTATAGTTCAAGGAAATTTGTATTTACCCAGCCTAACTGGTTATTTGTCACAAATTCTCACAAGGAACAATAATCAACAAAGATGAGTGTATACCTACCTGTCTTTTCCCAGATAGGCGTACCTCAGTAGAACTAAATAAAAAGTGTTAATTATTTTGCAAAGAGCTCTTCAAAGAACAAATTTGCTGTATTGAGATTACACAGGTGTCACTCGATAGTCATGAATAATGGCTTTTCCGTTACCATCAACAGCCAACTTCCAGACTTCGTTCACTAGCATATTGACACTTTCACCTGTGTAGGTGTCAGCAACAAGACGGATACGCAGATCGACTTGATAATGGGTGTCATCCAATGCCTGAATGTTTATCTGCTCAACCTGATGATCGCAATTTGGCTTGAAAAGGGCACGAGCCGATGCATACCAGTCACGAAACCCTGCATGTCCTTTGAAAGTCCCTTCCGGCATCTGCCAGTGAATATCCTCGGCAAGGTAGTTCAGAAAGAAGCTGTCACCTTCCGGCAGTTGATCGAACTGCTCGAACCATACCTGAACCAGCTTGGTGATTTTATTCTCGGCAGAACTCGTCAACTCATCGAGCTTAATTATCAATCGATCCGCATGGTGGCATGCGCGCGCTTCGACTTGTTCCTGAGTGTTGTAAACCCCTGGGATATAAACCATCCGGTGGGTATAGACAGGCTCGTGATAATTCATTCCCGCCAAATAGGCTGTCTGCTGCAATGGATACAACATTTGCTCGATGGTGAAGTGGTTATAGCCAAGCGGGCTGTATGACTCTTCAGGGCCACCGACAGTGAAAGACAGGATGAAATCTTTCCCCTTCAGCTTATTGCCTTCCGGCCCGTAGGCGAAATTAAAGGTAAAGACATCATCAATCCATTTTTTCAGTAATGCCGGAACTGAATACCAGTAATACGGAAACTGAAAAATGATGACATCGGCATCCAGCAAGGCTTGCTGTTCGGCCTCAGCATCAATAATAAACTCAGGATAAAGCGAATCTAGACGGCGTACTTCAACCTGGCTTGTTTCCGAACGGCTCCCTGCTGACTCCAGCGCCTCTAGGATCACTGTATTGGTGTATGACTGCTTCAGATCAGGGTGACCTGAAATAACGACGATTTTGCTCATGATGACTCCAACAACTGTGTTCAGTTTGAATAGCTGAAGTCTAGCGAGATACATTGATAGTTTTTAGACCACGTTTACCGAATAGATTGTTATGTATAAACTAACAATTAAGTAATCAATAGTACTGGACTTGCAGTGAAAGGGACGACTTACAACCAACTGGTTATTTTTCAAACCATAACTAAAGAAGGCAGTATCCGGGGAGCTGCAAGAAAGCTAGAAATAGCTCCGCCGTCGGTCAGTCAGTCTCTCAAGGCATTGGAAACGCACATCGGACTTCCTTTGTTTCACCGTACAACCCGACGCATTGAACTTACCGAAGCCGGACAACTTTTGTATGAACGCACAACCGATGCGATCTCATCCTTGAACTATGCCCTTGAAAGCGTTCATGACCTTAGCGAAACCCCATCAGGAAAAGTCAGCATTACCTTGCCTAAATTCGTTTATCAATACTTCCTGCGCCCAATTTATGCCGAGTTTTGTCAGCGTTACCCGGACATACAGTTAGAGATTTCCATTAACGATGCCACTGTCAATATCATCAGTGAAGGAATTGATCTCGGCATCCGCTTTGGCGACCGCCTTGAAGAAGGCATGGTCGCCAAGCAGCTCACTCCCCCCATGCATGAAGCGCTCTTTGCTTCCGACGATTACATCGCCCGGAACGGCGTTCCAGAAACACCCGACGATCTGCAACAACACAAGCTGATCCAGTATCGCTTTATCTCTTCAAACCAACTCGCCCCGCTAACGCTCTATTTCAACAGCCATACTGTGACCGTAAACATGCCAGTTGCTATGATAGTCAACGACACTGATATCATGATCGATGCTGCCGAGAAAGGGTTGGGAATTGGCCGGATAGTCGCACCAATGCTCAAACAACAATTTGGCAATAGGAATCTTAAACCTTTGCTAAAGCCCTACTGGCAGCCTTATCCGGGTTTGTATGCTTATTTCCCACGAAACAGCCAGAAAGCCAGACGTATTCGAGTACTTATTGATTTCCTGGCAGAAAAAGCGGCCCTAATGAGCGAATAAATGAAGGAAACGATGGCTTTACTCAATCGTCTGTCAATCCGCTCCTACACCCAGCGGATGCGCAGCCATTTTCATGAATACCACCAGCTGGTATTGCCGCTACGTGGCTCTATCAATATTAAAGTCGGTGACTACTCGGGGAGAGTAAACCTGGGGGATTGCGTTGTCATCCAAGCTGGCCAGCAGCATGACTTTCATGCTGATGAGGCGGCACGGTTTTTGGTTGCTGATCTGGACCAACTGCCAGCCAACCTTACCGAGAGTTCATCTGTCAAGTTCTCGATTAGCTCTCCTTTGCTGGCCTACATTCAGTTCATCGACAAACAGCTGGAATCTCAGGTAAACCAGGAGGTCGAGACGATGACCTTTGATCTTTTCTATCAGCTCATCACCCAGCAAACCTGCTTCACCAAAATCGATCCCCGAATCGAGCAGGTTATTGAGATGATCCAGCGCGATCTCAGCCAGACATTGTCGATCCAGGAACTCGCCCGGCATGCATACCTCAGCCCTACCCAATTCAAAAAAGTGTTTAAGCAGAGCATGACAATGACCACGCAGCAATACATTACGCAACTTCGAATGGAAAAAGCCAAAGCATTGCTGGCCCATACCGATCTGCCTATCCGCATTGTCGCAGAGCAGGTAGGCTATACGGACTTGTCTGCGTTCAGCCGCCGTTTTTCTGACTTTTTTGGCCTGTCTCCGTCTGCCTTTTCGCGATAACAAACAGAATCAACTCCAGCCTATCAACCAACACAAGCGTCCTTTCAGCACACTAACAAACACAAACCACAGCTATTCTTTCTGCCATTAAATCAGATAAGGATACACTATCATGGCAACACTCTATGGCGTTATTGCCGTTATTCTATGGGGGTTACTCGCCCTGCTCGGTACCATGACCACAAAAATACCGGCATTTCAGCTATTGTCTCTGTGCTTTAGCCTCTCAGCATTCATTATGCTGGCAAAGCGCTTCATTACCGGCCAGCGATTGTTCAGCAAGCCACAACTGACAACACCACAGTGGCTCATTGGCATAGCTGGACTATTCGGCTTCCACTTTTGTTATTTCATGGCACTAAAGTATGCCCCAGCGATTGAGGTAAGCCTGATTGTCTACTTATGGCCATTGCTATTAGCCGTTTTTGTAGCTAACCGACAAACACTCGCCAGAGCCCTATGCGGTGGTTGCCTGGGTTTTATCGGTATTACGTTTATTATCATTGGTGACGCCGGACTTTCGCTCAGCCAGAGTCATCTGAACGGTTACCTGATGGCCATTACCTGTGCGCTGATTTGGTCGAGTTATTCATGGTATTTGTCCAAATCGACTAACCATGTCGATGACATTGGCTGGCTGTCGGCAGCTGTGGCCGTGCTCTCTCTGGTGGCTCACCTGAAACTGGAAACCGGCTACTGGGATTTCAGTGTCAGTGAGTGGCTCGGTATGATTTTGCTTGGCCTGGGACCGGTGGGCGGCTCGTTTTACCTGTGGGACATCGGCCTTAAACACGGTAATAAGCAACTGCTGGCCTCTCTGAGCTTCAGTGCCCCACTGATCTCATCAATAGCGCTGTCACTGGCAGGTATAAACAGCTGGTCATTCAATATTATACTGGCACTATGCTTTATTCTCGCCGGGGCCCTGGTGGCCAATATGAAATCCAAGCAGTCGAAGGCGATACCAACCAACGCCTAGTCTGATTCAGTGACGCCATGCTCAAATTCATCTCCAGACTCATAGCCAGGTGAATGCGTGGATTGTAGCGAGAAAACCTGCATCACAACCGTAAATGTCATCCCCGCCACCCGCCGCCCTTCGTCATCGACGTTATTGGCGGCGCGGATAGTGCCTTGCATGTCGCGAACGCTATTGGCGGTGATTGATAGTCCCAATCCCAGCCCTTCACCCATTTTTTTACTGGTCTGAAACGGTTCGAACATGTTGTCCAGCATGGACTCACTAACCCCGCATCCATTGTCGATCACCTCAATGATCACCTGCTCGCCCTGTTCTGAGGCTGTGATAACCAAGGCAGGTTGAGCTATATCAGCCATCGCATCAAGGGCATTACTGATCAGGTTACCCAATACCTGCATGAGACGCTGAGGCTCTCCGAGTACGTGTGGCAGCGTAGAGGGAATACGAATACGAACATCGACACCTTGCAGCCGTTGCTGATGAATACGCAATAATTGCTGCAGCGAATCCGGCAAGGACGTGGCCGATAGCTGTTCAGGGCGGTTAAAGGCAAACGTCTTGAGCTGTGAGGTCATGCTTGCCATCCGTTCCACCAGCGTATCCACCAGCTTCATGTTGGCAAGCAGCATCTTGGTTTCTCCGCGCTCAATCAGCAATTCATTGCTGGAAAGCAAAGTGCGCAACCCGGTAAGCGGTTGGTTGAGCTCGTGGGTAATGGCGCTCGACATTCTGCCCAGCGCGGCCATTTTACTGCTCTGGACCAGCTCTTCCTGGGCAGAGTGCAGCGCTCTTGTCCTTTCCTGAACCCGTTGTTCCAGTTGCTCATTGACCGCCCGAAGGGCATTTTCCGCTTTTTTACGCTTGCTAATATCGATGGCCGTGATCAAAAAATGCCTTTCGTCATGCCAGGGCAGCGAGGTGATTGAAAACAGCACCGGAAAACGCGAGCCGTCGCTGCGTCGGGCCATCACTTCTACGCCAGTAATTTCTCCCCACTCATGGTGATTAGCCAAATTCTTCAGCAACAGCATCACGGTTGAATTACCGGCCGTCGTCTCAAACAGCTGCCAGGCAAAAATATTCTCGACCATGGAGTCCGACAAGCTAAAATAGCGCATAGCCGTCGGGTTGATTTCACCAATCTTTCCCTGGCTGTCCAACAACATCAGCCCGACATTGGTTTTGCTGAACATCCGCCGCAGCCAGTATTCGGACTCAATGACCAGCTCCTGTAACTGCTGCTTAGAGCGCAGCTTCTGCCGTCGCTCGTAAATAAACAGCCCCAGAATCAGCATCGAGACCATCAGGATGACAGTACTAACCCCCAGCCAGTAAACCGCTTGTATTTGCTCTTTCAATGGCGTGAGGTAGTAGATCTTCCATTTCAGATCATCGAGCTGAACCGTTTGAACCAGATAGTCTTCCTGCCCGAGCTGCCAGGTCGACAATGTCGTACCACTGGCAAGCTGCATAACACTCGGAGGTTGCTGTGCCATTCCCTGTGCCTGGCTGTTCAGCCACTCGGCGCTGTAGCGCTGGCTGCTCGACAGGAAAAACTTCTGTTCTCTATGACTGATCAGAACCAGTTCATTTTCAGCCAGCCAGGACTCCGTCAAGGTACTCAAGTCGACCTTAACAACAGCTATCCCGATCACCACAGATTTCGAGTACATAGGCGCGGCCAGAAAGTATCGTGCCTTGCCGTCAACAATCTTACTGACTGTCACCACTTCTCCGCCCTGGCGGATAAGTTTGTCAGCGATAGCTTGCCCGTCGGCTTCCTCCCAGCTGGCATGCTTTCGGCTAGAGGCAATCAGGTTTCCTTTCGGTGTCAGGATATACCAGCCCTTGGTATTGGCGGCCTTGTCCAACTGGGCGAGATAAAGGCTAACGTCATCATGCAAACTGTTATCGCCGGTCAGCAGCTCCCGACTCGATTGGTGATCGGTAACCAAATAAGGTAGGTAATGATAGCGCCTGAGTGCGCGGCGAATGTCACCGACGTACTTGAGCAAGCGATCTTCGCCCTGCGTCTGGGCATTTTCAAACAGCCACTGGCGACCCACTTCTTTTGTCGTAACCACCCCGGTAACAATAACAATGATGACTGCAGAGATAGTCAGCAGTAGCCTTAAACGTTTAGACAAAATGACTCCTCGCATCCATGCTGATTCTGTCTGTGTTTCACAGTCTGCAAGGCGAACCGCCCAAAGTCGAGCCAAT
>NZ_JAKRFQ010000208.1 GCF_022347985.1 Photobacterium sp. OFAV2-7 | reverse complement strand
GTTTTGTCCGTAAACAGTATCCGGCACCGGGGTATCAGTTTCGCTATAAGGGCCCGGCTCTTTATTGCCATTGAAGACTTGTTCGGTACTAATGAAAACAAGTTTGCTCCCGTATTGGCGGCATGCCTCGGCAACATTTACCGCCCCGTCAATATTAACCTTGCGGGCGATATCCGGATGCTTGTTACAAAAGTCCGTCACTGCAATTGCAGCGGCATGAATAACGTAATCCGGCTGTATTTCCGCAAAGGTCGCCATGACTTGCTCTTTATCAGTAATGTCGAGCTGCTCAACGTCCGTGGCATAAATATCGAACTGATGCTGGTATGCCTTAATAAAGCGAGTGCCAAAAAAGCCATTGGCCCCGGTTAATAGAATTTTCTTTCTCATTAGATTCATCCTCCAATAGTGACTCGATAACCTGCGGCTTCAACATGGCGGCGAATCGCATCAATATCACTCGATGTCGGCACCTGCACATCTTTCAACAAGTAGTTCATCTTCAGACTGGTGTATTTATTTGCTCCGTACTGGTGAAAAGGCAACAGGTGGATCTCCTCGATATCAAACGGCTGCAAAAAGCGCAGCACTTTATCAACATTAATCAGGTCCAGGGTATAACCCGGGATTAGCGGAAGACGCGGGATAACAGTGATCCCGGCTTCAACCAGCAATGTGAAATTTTTAAGCACCGTGGGCAAATCGATTCCGGTGACAGTCTTCGCCCGCTCAGGATCCATAATCTTGAAGTCAAAAAGCACTTCATCACACAGCTTACCGAGAGCCAGCAACTGTCTGGCATTGCCCTGCCCGGTTGTTTCAACGGCTACGGGGTAGTTCAGCCCTTTAAGCCGCTTTGCCAGTTCAATCGCAAACGGCGCCTGGGCCATCACTTCGCCACCGGATAGCGTCACCCCGCCACCGGAAGTACGGTAAAACACGCTGTCTTTCTCGATTTCGGCAATGATTTCGTCATACGACATCTCTTTGCCGACCCGTTCAAGCGCACCACTGGGGCACTCATCAATGCTCTCCCCGCTATCAAGCACACACTCTTCACACTGAATGCATTTCGCCTCTCGCTTAATCACCTGCTGTTTAGGGGAACGTGACTCAGGGTTGGCGCACCACGGGCAGCTCAGCGGACAGCCTTTAAAGAACACAACCGTCCGGATCCCCAGGCCATCATTGAGCGAATAGCGCTGAATGTTGAACACCCTGCCCATTCGCTCATTAGGCTGTTGGAGAACATCCGAATGAGGCGACATCATCTGAGTCCTACAGTTCATGGGCTGTACGGCGGATAATGTCGTCCTGTATTTCCCGGGACAACTCAACAAAGAAAGCACTATAGCCAGCAACCCTCACCACCAAGCCCGCATAGTCTTCAGGCTTTTCCTGGGCTTTCTTGAGCGTCTCGGCATTTAGCACGTTAAACTGGATATGCTGCAGCTTCAGCTTCATAAACGCGTGCAGGAAGTCACAGAGTTTGCTGATCCCTTGTTCGCCTTCAAGCGTGCTAGGCGTAAACTTGGCATTCAGAAGACTACCGTTAGACAGTAGGTAGTTATCCAGCTTACTGACCGTTTTCAGGACTGCCGTCGGGCCTACCTGGTCCTGCCCCAGCATCGGTGACAACCCGCCATCAGCCAGCTGCTCTTTGGCAAGACGACCATCCGGCGTCGCACCTACGACCTCTCCCAAAGGAACATGCGCCGACACTGTGTATGAACCCGGAGTAAACTTGCCGCCACGCGGATTATCGTATTGCTCCACCTCTTTGCAGAACAGGCGCAACAGGTCGGCACTGATCATGTCCACTTCATCAATGTCGTTGCCGTACTTTTCGTAACGGTTGATAAGACGCGCCCTTACCTTGCTGCCACCTTCATTCTCGAAGTTACTGTTGAGCATCTCGATAAAGTCTGCATAGCCCATCCGCTGCTCTTCAAAGACAAACTTTTTCAACGCATGGAGCGAATCTGACAGGTTAGCAATACCAATTCCCTGCACGCCCGAGAAGTTATAGCGGCTACCGCCTTCGGTTATATCTTTGCCATTGTCGATGCAGTCGTTAATGAACGACGAAAGAAGTGGTACCGGCGCCCAGTCACGATGACCGATATCGCAGATATTCGAACCGTCGACCATCAGTTTGACGTAATGACGAATGTCCTCGCGGATCTCAGCGATCAGGCTGTCATAACTGACATCAAGGTTATGCTGATTGCGTTTGAGCGCCAGCTCCATCACTTTCAGCAAGTTAAACATAGCGATATCATGCAGGCCGTATGTCTTGCCCGGTATCGACAGCTCGACGCATCCGACAACAGAGTAGTCCCGGGCATCCTCAAGCGACACACCGCGGTTGAGGAAGGCCGGAACAACCACCTCATCATTGAAGATCTGCGGGATCCCGGTACCCAGGCGGATAGTCTCCGCTGTTTTTTGCAGAAACTTCCTGTCAATTAGCTCATTGACCCTTACCCCGAGGTTAGGTTGCGGCAACTGGATACTCTGGTAGGCATCAAGACAAAGTGTCGACAGTTCATTGACGGCGCTGTGTCCCGTTTCATTCAGGCCACCCAGCAAAATGGTATAACCGGTCGGAAATCCGGCAAAAAACTTGGCGCTGTTGGTCGAGCGCAACAGCACAATGTCATTGGTCTTAACCCACAGGCTCTCGAGCAACTCCTGCAGCGACGCCTGCGTTTCCCCTGCCGCCAATGACGCGCAGTAATAAGGAAGCATATACTGGTCGAAGCGGCCCAGCGACAGCGAACTGGCATTGGATTCATATTGCAGAATAATGTTCATATACCAGAACAACTGGCACGCTTCATAGAAATTATCCGGCGGCGCAATGGCTATTTTTTGCGAGATTCTGGCAATGTTATTCAGCTCGGCGGCTCGCTGAGACTTACCTTCGCGTACACAGCGCTCGGCCATTTCATGCGCCAGCTGTTCATAGCGGCAAATATGCCGGGTGCTGGCCTCGAGTAGTATCTGCACGGCCTTATAAAAATGGTTATCAGGGTGTTGCTCTGCCAGAGAAGTCATTTCACCAACCAGAGCGCCGAGACCATTGTTCAGCAAACGATCATAGTCAACAATGATATGTCCCTGTCCTTTGTCGGTCTGGTTAACCGAAAAGACCTTCTGACTGGTTGCCTCTCTGATGTCGTCCGGGAACTGACTATTAATGAAATCCTTCATCGAACGCTGCGACCAATATGGCAACAACGTCTCGCGGTAGATCTGCTTGTCTTGATCGGAGATGACAAACTTGTCCTGCGGCCGTGAATGGAAGCTATCGAGCTCTTTGTCGATCCAGTATGGGTCCATCTCCGGCGATACAATGCCTGCACGGGGTTTGACGGTGCGGTTACCGGCAATCAGTTCATCATCCCGGATTGCGATCTCAACATTATCCATGACATAGGCTGTTGCCTTGGCACGGCGAATAATGGTGGGCTGCCCTTCTGTCTGCTGATAACTTTCTGTGTATAGCAACGCCCTTTCCAGAGATATCTCACGCGGGGCGGCGAATAAGTTGCTTTTCAGACGGTTTATACGTTCTGTCGTCATGGTTGTTCACTCTCCTGCAGGTTGAGCCACTGCTCGTGGAGGAAATAAAAGCAGGGAGATTCTCCCTGCTTAATTCATTCTTCTCTACTGAATGTCATTGTGGGAAGTTGGCGGTCACTTATTGTTTATTGAAGAACGCTTCGACTTTCGCCATTACCGCATCAGCACGTTTAACAGCGTCGCTAACACCAATTCGGACCACTGTTTTGCCTTCAAAACGATCTTCGTTCTTAATACCGATATCTTTAGTCAGAATGACCAGGTCAGCGGCCTGAATATCAGCGGCCGTCAGCTCGTTTTCGATACCGATAGAACCCTGAGTTTCAACCTTGCACTCCCACCCTTTACCTTTAGCCGACTGGGAAATGGATTCAGCAGCCATATAGGTATGAGCTACACCAGATGGACACGCGGTTACTGCAATAATCTTTTTCATCTTAATCACCAATTCTTTAATACAAATACTTATTCAATTGTTCAGTCAGCCAAGACACATCACTTCATTTCCGATACTGTCTTGGCCCATCAATTAGTTGATTTCGAAATCAATATCGATATCGTCTTCTGTCTCTTCTACTTTTTCCTGAGGGCGGCGTGCTTTAAGAAAGTTGACCAGCAATGCAGTCACCACGGAACCTACAGCAAGTGCGATGACGAAGCTAAATCGTCCCTCGACAACCGGCAGTACAATCAGACCACCCCAGGCTGCATAGCTTTTGACCCCCAGAATCGCGGCAGTCACGGCACCGGCAGCAGTACCAATCATGATGGAAGGAATAACACGTAGCGGATCGGCGGCGGCAAATGGAATCGCACCTTCGGTGATCCCCATTGTGCCCATTAGGATAGAAGCACGGCCCGCCTCTTGTTCGTTGGCGTCATACAGTTTTTTGCCGATGAATGTTGCCAGCCCCATACCGATAGACGGAACCGCAACCGCAACCGAACTGATACCGGCCACGTCATATAGCCCCTCGCCGACACAAAGAATAACGAACGCATAGGCCACTTTGTTTACCGGACCGCCCATATCAAAGGCAATCATCATCCCCATGATGGTGGCAAGAACAACAATGCTTGAGCCCTGCATGCCTTTAAGGAAATCAGTCAATGAAGCCGTTAACGCACCAATTGGTTCACCGATCCCCCAGACAATCGCCCCTGCAGTAATGAAGGTACCGACGATAGGAATCACAAAGATAGGCATCACCGAGCGGGCAAACGCGGGCACTTTTATCTTCTTCAGGTAAAAGACAACAATACCGCCTAGCAAGCCTGCAAAGATGGCCCCGAAGAAGCCGGTGTTATACATGTTGGCACCGATAAAAGCGGCGATAGCAGATGGTGCCAGTGCGGAACGGTCGGCAATCGAGAAACCGATGTACGCAGCCAGAATAGGTACCATTAACTGAAAACCGGCGACACCAATAAAGAACAAATCGTGCAGCCAGGTGCCTTCTTCAGGTACCGCTCCTTCACCGTAAATCATGACCGATGCCGCCAGCAGGATACCGCCAGCAACAACAAAAGGGATCATATGAGAAACACCTGTCATTAAGTGTTGCCGGGTGTTTTTTAATATTGTTATTAAATCTTTCATTGCCTCTTCTCCGTTGAGAGCTTTCGTTTCGCTATTAACTATGGAGCAGAGTCAGAGAGGCTGGGAGTAGAAAAAAAAGCACTAAACTGGATTATTGTTAGATCGCAACCAAGCTGTGATCTAGCGCACCCAGTTAACGCTTTACTTAACCAAAACAAACCCAAGCCATTGAAAAACAAAATCTTTATTCTTATTTCTTTGTTTTTACCTCAAAAATAAAAGCTTGTTCAAGTTCATAGAAACGAGCGAATATTACAATAATCCAGTAGATGTGATTATTTTCCCATAGTCGCCACTAGCAACTCGGCATATTGTCATTACATAAATCAAAAACGGGTTGTTACTCGAATAAGCAGCAACTCAATGAAAGGTACTGACGATGACACAAACACTCACTTTTACTTGTGAACTGCCAAACGGTGTTCATGCCCGACCAGCCAGCCATGTCGAGCAGTTGTGCAATACTTTTGTTGCCGATATCAAATGGGAAAATACCCGAACAGGCAATATCGCCAATGCCAAAAGCGTTCTGTCGTTAATCGGCACTGATACTCTGCAGGGAGATGAGTGCATTATCACGGTCTCTGGCGAAGATGAAGCGCAGGCAATAGAGAAAATTACCCACTTCATCAAAACTGAATTCCCCCACTGCGACGAAGCACTGGAAACAACAGAAGAAACGGGTGACTTTGCCCCGCTTCCCCGCAATCTAAGCAACCTGAACCCAGCAATTGTACGTGGCCACTCGGTAAGCTCAGGACAGGGCCGCGGCAAGCTGATCCAGGCTGGCGGCATCAACTTCGACAAATTTACCACTCTGCCGGCCTCAAAAGGGATCGACGAAGAGCAAAGCGCCTTGGGCAATGGTCTGGAGCAACTACGTAATGCATTAGTGCTTCAGCAAAGAGCTGACAATGGTACGGCCGTGGCAGTCATTGATGCCCACCTTTCCATCCTGCGTGACGAAGAGTTCAGCGCCAAACTGCTGAGCGGCATCTCCGAGGGAAACAGTGCTGCCGAAGCCATTATCGCAACAGCCAAACATTACGGTAAGCAGTTGCAGCAATCATCCAGTGCCTATCTTCGTGAGCGCGAACTTGATATCCGCGATGTCTGCTTCCAGCTACTCCAGATGATTTACGGATCGAGCCAGTTTAGTTGCGATAACTCACTGACAGATCCAAGTATCTGCCTGGCCGATGATCTCACGCCAAGTCAATTTCTTGAGCTGGACAAATCTTTGCTCAAAGGTCTGGTATTAACCCACGGCGGCAGCACGTCCCATACCGTGATTCTGGCTCGCTCTTTCAATATCCCGACCCTGGTCGGTATAGAAGAAAGTGCCCTGAGTCCTTTTGTTAATCAGGAAGTACTCATCGACTGCAAACAGGGTGTTGTGATCACCACAATTACCCCTGAGCTGGAGCGTTATTACCAGGAAGAGCAGCGGGTCAATGATATTTTGGATGCCCGCCATGCCGAGTACCGCAACCAGCCGGGCC